>CAMNFW010000001.1 GCA_946537565.1 uncultured Ruminococcus sp.
GAAGAGACCTGCCGCAAATATGTTGACCGGATCGTTAATACCATTAAATCCAAAAGTCACACCATATAATTTTTAATCCCACGTTTTTTAGCTCACGTTGCCGCTCGTAAACTCGCTCACTCTTATTGTGATTAGTTACATACTATCGCATACAGCACAGATGATGCTCCGGTACTTTGTGGTGCCACTATTTTTGCAATTCGATTTTGTGTCATGTTACTTTTCATGTACGGCGATTTCGTGTCTACTTAGTTTTCAACGGGCGGCAGTTCGGTGTCAGGGTATCTAAAACCTCTGAACCGCATAAAACAGTGCATATCTCTTACTTCTAAAAGAAGGTGAATTATATTATGATAAAACAAGCTTATAATCCTTTCCTTCCTCTGGACGCTTATATTCCGGACGGCGAACCTCATATTTTCGGTGACAGAGTTTATCTCTACGGTTCTCACGACCGTGAAGGCGGCGAGACCTTTTGTATGGAGGACTATACAGTTTACTCAGCACCGGTAGACGATCTGTCTGAATGGCGCTGTGAGGGAGTTATCTATCGTGCTGAGCAGGATCCGGACTATGCTGAAAGAAAGTATATGTATGCTCCTGATGTAGTTCAGGGCAATGACGGAAAATACTACCTTTACTATTGTATGTCCGGCAGATTTGGTATCGGCGGATATTTCGGACCGATAAGTGTAGCGGTTTGTGACACTCCAGCCGGAGAATATCAGTATTTAGGCTTTGTGCGTTATCCTGACGGCTCACCTATGAAGAAGTATGTCTGCTTCGATCCCTGTGCCTTTAATGATAACGGGACTATCCGTATTTACTATGGAACTCAGTATATGAACGAAAGCAATGACGTTCTTGCTGCTGACCCGGCTAAGCTTAAGGAGGTCATGGAGCGTTATAATAAAACTGCTGAGGAGATTCTTGCAACTCCTGACAATGTTAATGGTCCGGCAATGGTAGTTCTTGAAGATGATATGCTGACTGTAAAAGGAGAGCCTGTTCACATTATCCCTTATGAAGCAGATTTTGGCGGCCATGAATTTTTTGAAGCCAGCTCAATGCGAAAGGTTGGCGATAAGTATTATTTTGTATATTCATCGCAGCAGAACCATGAGCTATGCTATGCAGTAAGCGACAGACCTGACGGTGGGTTTATATTTGGCGGCACGATAGTCTCAAACGGTGATATTGGTATCAATGGCATTACTAATGAGAATAAGCTCAACATGACAGGCACAACTCACGGCAGTATAATTGAGATCAACGGTCAGTGGTATGTTTTTTATCATCGTCTGACGCATAAATCTGATTACAGCCGTCAGGCTTGTGCGGAGAAGATATTCATTGCACCTGACGGAAGCATAGCACAGGTTGAGATGACTTCCTGCGGACTTTCACCTCAGCCGCTAAAGGCACAGGGAACATATCCTGCTGTTATTGCCTGCAATATCACAAATGGAAAGATGCCGCATGGTTCAAATTCCATTTTCACTGAATCCTTCCCCAACGTAAACAATGACGGTGATGAACGGTTTATAGCAGAAATATCTGACGGCACACTAATTCGCTTCAAATATTTTTCAGGATCTGATTTCAGCGACATAGGAGTTTCGTACAAGGGCAGCGGAGAAGGGATCTTGACAGTAAACGGCATAGAAATAGCGATCAGACCTGCTGAAAACTGGACAGATGCTACCTGTCCTTTCACACCTGAAAACGATGAGAAATTTGCTGTCACCCTCAACTACAGCGGCACAGGCATCATCAGCATTAAGTCTCTTATTTTTGGCTCACGTTGACGCTCGTAAACTCGCTTAATCTTATTGTGATTAGTTACATACGATCGCATACAGCACAGATGCTGCGGCGGCACTTTATGGTGACACTTTTTCTGTAATTTGAATCTGGGTCTGCCTACTTTTCCACAGGCGGCGTTTTAGAGTCCGGCAAATAATCATGGTGCTGTCCATAACAATTTCATAAAAAAACAAGACCCGGAGAAATACCGGGTCTTACTTATGTAATTGGTTTTATTGCAGATTTTACGCAAAGCGCAAATTGCGTTTGATGCAATTATCTTTATGCCGATCAACTCGCAGAAATTATCCTGAACCGAAATCGCCTTACAATGCAAGTGACACAATAAAGTGCCGGATAAAAATCCGTGCTGTATGCGATCGTATTTAACGGGTTTAGAGAAAAGTAAGCGAGCTTTAGCGAGCGTCAACGTGAGCTAAAAAAGCGTCAACGTGAGATAAATTAACGGGTGTGGGTTTTGTAGAGGAGCCAGAGAAGTTCGAGAACTCCAATGCCGAGGAATGCAAACATGGTTTTTAGTCCGGGCTTTTTGATCTTGAAGCGAGTGATAAAGGCAATGGCAATTATAAGCATTACAGTGCCGTAAACCTCAGGGAAACAGTCTTTGCCGATGTCCTTATAGAAGCTGTAAAGAAGCGGAAGTATCAACGCAACACTGGTAACCGGAAGTCCTTCATATACCTTTCTGACTTCGGTCGTTTGCTGTTGGCGTTCCTCTTCTGCAACGTTGAAATATGCAAGCCTTATTACCGCACACAGCGGAAAAAGCACAAGTATCGGTGCATCTATCCAGCTTCTCATGCCAATTGAATAGCCAATTACTGCCGGCAAAACACCAAAGCATACTGCATCACAAAGTGAATCTATCTGAATGCCAAACTTTTTTTCAGCCTCAGACCTGTCCTTTTTTGTTCGGGCGACCTTTCCGTCAAACATATCACAAAGGCCTGATACCATAAGGCAGATAATGGCAATAGTAGGACGGGGCGTTCCGTCAGGTATACCGCTGGCAAATAATATGCCGAGTATTGACGAAACAAGACTCATATATGTAAGAATAACCGTATAGTTATAGAAACCTATCATAATATTTCCTCTTTTTCGGCTCACGCTCCCACTCGTAAGCCCATTGCTCTGTATGTATAATATCTGTGGGAGTGGATATATACCCGTCATAAGCTGAATCGCATTGTTCGACTTTTTCCGGGAATTATATTATAGCACATTTGAAAAAATTTTTCAAGTGTCAGAAACTGGGGTATCAGGAATATTTTTTATTGATTATTATTTTTTATCAGATGTGCCGGAGCTTTTGCGTTTTTTTCTGGTTGACTTGGACTTGGAAGAAGATCTGACAGCCGATTTCTTTTCGAGCCTGCTGTAAGCTTCCTCATAGAAATACTCCTGTGCATTAATAAGTGCTTCACCTTCAGCCGGAGCTGCGTGTACATAACTGCCGTCAGAAAGCATTATCCTCGCCTTAACATTGTCAGCCATAAGCACACGGAACATCTCACGGATACGCTTCTTAAGCCTTTCGTCTTCGACAGGAGCTGCTACTTCTACACGGCGAATGGTATTCCGAACCATATAGTCAGCTGAACCAATATATATCTTCTGATCTTTGCCATCAGTGCCAAAGATGAATATACGGCTGTGCTCAAGGAATCTTCCAACAATGCTTCTGACCGTTATATTATCAGTATATCCGGAAATACCCGGAATAATGCAGCAAATACCTCTTACAATAAGTTCAGTTTTAACTCCAGCCTGTGAAGCTTCTATCAGCTTTTCAATGATAGCTTTATCGTTAAGAGAATTGACTTTTGCAGCGATATAGCCTTCGCCGCCGTTCTTAGCGATCTCTATCTGTTCGTCCATCATTTTAAGCACCTGCGGTCTGAGCGCAAGAGGAGATACCAAAAGTTTTCTTGGATTTTCAACAAAGGTGCCATTCTGAAGAGCATCAAAAACATCTTCTGCATCAGCAGCTATTTCTCTGTCAGCTGTCAGCAGCATGAGGTCAGTGTAAAGGGCAGAGGTTTTTTCGTTG
Organism: uncultured Ruminococcus sp.; assembly: GCA_946537565.1. GTDB lineage: Bacteria > Bacillota > Clostridia > Oscillospirales > Ruminococcaceae > Ruminococcus. Next base: position 3,881 of record CAMNFW010000001.1, read on the forward strand.
TAATTGCCTGTGCCGATCTGAGTTACATAGTCGAAATTACCGCCCTGTGCTTTTCTGGTAATGAGAAGCAGCTTGGAATGCGCTTTCAGATCCTTTGGACCGTATATAACTCTTACACCGGATTTTTGCAGTATCTTTGACCATTCAATATTATTGGCTTCGTCAAATCTTGCACGCAGCTCTATCATAACAAGTACATCCTTGCCGTTTTCAGCAGCAGTGCAAAGTGCGCTGATGACCTTGCTGTTTCTGGCAAGACGATAGAGTGTGATCTTGATAGAAATAACCTTCGGGTCGGAGGCAGATTCGTCCAGCAGTCTGATGAAAGAGCTGGACATGGATTCAAAGGGATAGCTAAGAAGTATATCCTTGGCTTTTACCTGAGAAAATACGCTTCGGCTCTCATTAAGCATGGCTGATCTTCTTGGAGTTCTCTCAGTGTAATGCAGTTCAGGTGCGGAGTCCAGTTCCTGAAGCTGGAAGAGATAAGAAAGATCAAGGGGGATATTGGAGTTGAAGACCCTTGCATTTTTAAGTTTAAGCTTTTTGCATATATAATTAAGGGCATCACGGCTGAATTCACCGGATACTTCAAGACGGACTGGTGCAAGCTTAGAGCGCTTAAGTACAAGCTCTTCCATGCGGTCACGGAATTCCGCACCTCGTCCTGACACCATAATGTCTGCACTTCTTGTAACACGCATTATCGCTCTGTCCAGAACTTTATAACCCTTGAACATCAGGTGGGCAAACTGGAGAACAACATCTTCCTCCAGAATAAATCTTTTACCGTCATTGCTCAGGGGGATAAGTCTTTCGTTTCTGTCGCCGGAAATTGGGATAATGCCGACAGCAATGCCTTTTTTAGAGTTCAGCTGAACCACTGCATATAATTCCTTGTTTTTGAGGAAGGGGAAGGGCAGTGAATCATTTATTACCAGACCGGAAATAAACGGCTTGATCTCACGCTTGAAATAAAGCTCAAGAAAGCTTTGCTCTTCAGGAGATGCTTTGTCAAAGCTGACCTGCTCGAAACCAGCAGCTTTAAGCTTCTCCATATTTTTGCGGAAAGCATTTTCAGCCTCCGGCTGTAATCTTCTTACGGCAGTGAACACAGCGTCCAGCTGCTGAGCAGGAGTCATGTCGGAGAAATAGTCTTTTTTCTTTGGCTTTTCCTTTTCATCGTGGGACAGTGAGCCGACACGAACCATGAAAAATTCGTCGGAATTGCTTTGATATATAGCTGAAAACGATATCCTTTCAAGTACAGGTGTCCTGGGGTCTGAGGCTTCTTCAAGGACTCTTTTGTTGAATTTGAGCCATGACAGTTCACGGTTTTCAAGGTAGTCCATAATAATCTCCAATCTGCAATAGCTGTTAGTGGGTTTACTGCTGAATATACTTATAATTATTATACAACTATTTCACCTTGATGTCAAGGGCGATACTGAATCAATTTTGAATTTCTGAAAAAGAATAAAGCTGTTTGAGGATAATGGCATAAAATTGCATTGGAGTGTTATTTCCAGCGGAGTTGATTACTGCGATTTGCAGAGGAGGTCAAACGGTGGGGGAATAAAGTGCCGCAGAATAATCTGTGCTGTATGCGATCGTATGTAACTAATCCTAAAAAAAGTGAGCGAGTTTACGAGCGGCAACGTGAGACAAAAAAACGACATTCCCCCCTTCCCTTCGTTTCCCCCTCATACTCCCCCCTTCATCGTCCTTCCCCCTTTGTCGGCTTTTGACTGTCCTTCGCAGAACCTAAGCTCTGTTGTTGCCATTGAGCCTTACAAGCTTTGCCTACGGTGAAAAAAACAAAAAGGCTGCTTTTCATCGTCCGGCGCAGAACTTTTCGGTCTGCTGGGATTGGAAGATAAATGGCTTACTTTCTATTCCGGCTATCGTTAGTGAAAGTGAAAGGCTTAGTTTATGTTTCGCTCCGGTCTGATTTTTAAAACGGCTGCTTGCTATTGTCACTGAATTTGCCAAAGGTGAACCTTTGGCTTTTCGGCTCTTGATAATAAATAAGACCCAGTGTCGTTTCTGGGCCTTGATAATTATATTGGTTTTAGTACGGGGGCGAAGCCCCCGTAAATAGCCTCCCCTTTGGGGAGGGGGTTGGGGGCGGGGCATTGCCTTGCAATAAAAGTAACATTAACCCAAACCGCCGTCCGTGAAAAAGTAACCTGACACAAAATCGAATTACAGAAAAAGTACCACTACAAAGTACCGTAGCCTCATTTGTGCTGTATGCGATCGTATGTTGCAAATGCCAAAAAGAGTGAGCGAGTTTACGAGCGGCAGCGTGAGCTAAAAAAGTAACTTGACACAAAATCGAATTACAGAAAAAGTACCACTACAAAGTACCGTAGCCTCATCTGTGCTGTATGCGATCGTATGTTACAAATGCCAAAAAAAGTGAGCAAGTTTACGAGCGGCAGCGTGAGCTAAAAAAGTAACCTGACACAAAATCGAATTACAGAAAAAGTACCACTACAAAGTGCCGTAGCCTCATCTGTGCTGTATGCGATTGGAATGTAACTAATCACGTTGAGAGTGAGCGAGTTTACGAGCGGCAGCGTGAGCTAAAAAAGTGAGCCCAAAATTAGATGTTGAGGGATTTTTTGATGAGAAGATCGGTCAGGAAGAACATACCGGCGGATATGAGTAAGATGCCAGAGGTGAAAATAAGCATCTGTATCCAGCCGTCAGCGTTGATCTCTCCAAAGCATACAGCCGCAAAAAATGGTAAGATGAAGCATAGTGCAAAGAATATTCCTAAGTTTGCAAGAACTCCCAGTCCCTTGATGCTAAAGGTCGCTTTTATGGTTATGAAAAGAAAATCTGTCATTATCAGAAGAGCAAGACAGGCTATTATTATAGCCACTGCCATAGTGTTTTCTTTGAACAGCTCTATCTGCCAGCCAACACTGAGTGAGGAAAGATTAAGGTCGATTATCCTGTCTGCCTTTGACATACTAAAAATCATTACCCCTGTGAAAATTGCTGCATATGCAACAAACATATTGATAAGACTTGCTATGAGCTTTGAAAGTATCAGCTGCCACGACGGAACAGGCAGAGTATGAGTGAGATAGCCTTCATCAGAAAATAAATTGTTCTTGAAACGTCTCGATGAATCAGCTATTACCAGTATCGGTATTGCATAGGCAAGGATAAAGAGTATGCAGAAAAATGTTATGAATACTATTCCGCCGTATGTATGCTTGATAGTTTCATCAGACATCAGAGTCAGCAGGCTTAAAACCGCCGCAATTCCAATGTAAACAATATAAAGTATGCCAATATTTTTAAAGAAATACAATATGTCGTATTTTAAAAGTTTGCTTAACATCTGAATACCTCCCTGAAAATCTCGTCTATGGACTTTCCGTATTGACCTCTGAGATCATCTGCTGCTCCGTGAAGCCGGATACGTCCGTCGTGTATCATTACTACATCGTCAATTATTCGTTCAATATCAGTGATAAGATGAGTTGACATAAGAATTGTGGCAGAAGGATCATAGTTCGTGATGATCGTGTCAAGAATATAGTCTCTGGCAGCCGGATCAACTCCTGCGATAGGTTCGTCAAGAAGATATAGCTTGGCGTTGCGGCTCATCACAAGTACAAGATGAAGCTTCTCAAGATTTCCCTTTGACAAGGCTTTGGTTTTAATGCCGAGGTCAATGTTGAGACGCTTAAGCATTCCTTCAGCTGCTTCTCGCCGGAAATCAGCGTAAAAGTCCTGGAATAGATCAAGAATATCCGATACCTTCATCCATTTCGGTATAAACGTCCTGTCCGGAAGATAGGAGACGATCGCTTTTGTTTCAGGTCCTACCGGCAGACCATTGATAGTGATAGTGCCATAGTCCGGTGTAAGCAGTCCGCTCAGCAGCTTGATAAGAGTAGTTTTTCCGCTGCCGTTGGGACCGAGGAGAGCGGTTATCCTGCCGCTTTCAAGAGTGAGAAAGATGTTTTCAAGAGCGGGTTTGGAGCTGTAGCATTTGCTGACACCGCTTACATTTATCAGTTCAGACATTTTTTATCCCTCCTGGAATGTTTATGGAATCGTAAGTTATATTTTTTCAATCATTGAAACTGCAAGGGCTGAATTTGCGGCAATGAACAAAAGAAACAGAATATTTGTGAAAGTCCAGCCGTATACACCTTTCTGGCAGCGGTTTTCTCTGATGAATTCTGCGATCATTTTCCTTTTCATTATAAGTATAATAACACCGGAAATGAAGAACAGTCCTATTATCGAGTAGAAAACTATTGTCTGACCTGTGTCGGACAGCGGTGCGATGATATAGTTGAGAAGATCGCCAAAGATCATATTATTGGCAATATGCAGTGCGATCGACCAGATTATGCTGTAGTTCATTGCGGTGTAGCCAAGCACAAGACCTATCATGAAAGCAAACATTGACTGCGTGAGGTTAGCGTGCATAGCACCAAAAAGAATGGCGGAAACAACGATCGCAAAAACCTTTCCGTATGGTTTTAAAGCTCGCATTACAACTCCACGATATACAAGCTCTTCCACTACAGGACCAAAAATTCCAGCATAAAGAAACATGGAAATTGTGGTGCTGTCGGCTTTAGAAGCTTCAATGCTTTCCTGGGCAGAATATCCGCCCATGTTCAGAAGAAACTCAGTGAGAGCGTCCACACCGGTAAAGATCAGCTGTGAACCCATGAATACTGCCATTAACATAAAGAAGACAGCAGGTGTCATTTTTTTATCCTTGGAAAAGATGACCCGTGGCGGAGAGTTTTTTTTCATCATCAATGCCAGTACAATAAAGCCGATGACAACTGCAAAGATCGAGCTGGTGCCGAATTGGTCAGATTTTTCAATATACTCTTCTACAAGGCGGTCGTATTCAGCTGAAGATTCTGAGGTTATTGCTATTACAATGATTTGCAGTATCATTGCGGCGATAACAACAGCATAGGTTATGATAGTATAGACTATCAGACTGAGCATCAGGTAGCTGAGCCGTCTTTTGAAGGCTTTTTTGGGCGGCAGCGGCGGAACGTAAGGCTGAGGCTGTACAGGCGGGGAATAGTGAGGGCTGCTGTCTTTATCGAGCTGAATATTTGGTTCATACATGGGTTATTCTCCTTTTAGTTCATGTTCTTTTAGCAGCGGAACGATGTCATCAACGCTCATGTTGATCTTTTTCAGTTCAGAAACGACGTAAATCGCAAGATCTTCGGCACGCTTACGGTTTTCAGACTTGACAAGCTCATTGTTATTGGTAACAAATTTTCCGGCAGTACGCTGAGAGCAGATGAAGCCGTTTCTTTCTATTTCAGCAAGGGCACGCTGCATGGTATTAGGGTTGACTCTTGCTTCGGCAGCCAGTTCTCTGACTGACGGCAGCCGTGAACCGGGCGGGTATTCGCCGGAGGAAATACGGCTCATGATCACATCGACTATCTGCATATACACGGGTTTATTATTATTGAACTCCCACATATAAGCACCTCCTTATTGTATTAAGTTCTTAATACAATAATATCACTAATACAGTAATTTGTCAATACGAAATAATTTACAGAAAAAATTCCGGTTTTTGTTCCTTGTATGTGCATTATGCCTTAAAATTATCCTGATAATAAAAAATGGACACTGAATAAATCAGTGCCCATGGTATTAAATATTTACTGAAAATATCAGCAGTCTGAAATTATGAATTCATACCGATCTCAATAGCCTTGAAGTTATTGGGGATAAGGTGAGCTTTTGAAGCAGGAACGACCTTCTCGATGCCCTTCTTCATAACGTCCAGTGAGAAGAGGTTAGTCTCCTTGATAACCTTGCCCAGGAGGATGATATTTGAACCGCCCTTAAGGTTATTGTCATCAGCCAGCTGCTGGGAAGGGATTCCGAAGAGCTGGATATCAGCTCTGTCACATTCAGCTTCGATAAGTGTGCTGTCGAAGAAAACCTTTCCGCCGGGCTTTACTTCTGTTACGAATTTATCGAAGGAAGGCTGATTCATAGCGATGAGTATATCAGGTGTAAGCACCAGCGGTGAACCGATTGGCTCGTCAGATATACATACAGAACAGTTAGCTGTACCGCCACGCATTTCAGGACCGTATGAAGGGAGCCATGAAAGCTCCTTGTTGTCCATAAGTCCGCAGTAAGCCAGGATCTTTCCGGCAAAAAGTACGCCCTGACCGCCGAAGCCAGCCAGCAGGATCTCAGTAGTAGCCATTACTCGTTTCCTCCTTCCAGTCCGGCAAAAACGCCTTCAGTTACGTCCTTGTAAACACCAAGAGGATAGTAAGGGATCATCTCGTCCTGGAGACGCTTGATAGCCTCGATAGGTGTAAGACCCCAGTTGGTCGGGCAGGTTGAAAGAACCTCTATCAGTGAGAAGCCTCTCTTAGCCTTCTGATTCTCGAAAGCCTTGCGGATAGCCTTTTTAGCTTCACGGATATGGGGTACAGAGTCTACAGCTACACGCTGAGCCAGAGCAGTACCGGTAAGGGTAGCCAGCATTTCGCTTACTCTTACAGGATAACCAGCCAGCAGCGGATCACGTCCGAAGGGAGTGGTCTGAGTAACCTGACCTGGGATGGTTGTAGGAGCCATCTGACCGCCGGTCATGCCATAGATAGTGTTATTGATGAAGATAACAACGATATTCTCGCCTCTTGTAGCGGAATGAACAGTTTCAGCAGTACCGATAGCAGCAAGGTCGCCGTCGCCCTGATATGTAAATACGAACTTATCAGGATTTGTACGCTTGACACCGGTTGCAACAGCCGGAGCACGGCCGTGAGCAGCCTCGATCATATCGCAGTTGAAATAATCATAAGCCATAACGGAGCAGCCAACAGGACATACACCGATAGTATCGCCCTCGATACCCATTTCGTCAATTACTTCACAGAGTATTCTATGTACTATACCATGAGTACAGCCGGGGCAGTAATGGGTGGGAATATCAATAAAAGACTTTGGTCTCTGGAATACAACAGCCATTACAGCGCACCTCCTATTCTTTTTATCTGTTCAAGGACTTCAACAGGTGTCGGGATAACTCCGCCTGTTCTGCCGTAGAATTCAACGGGTCTTGAGCAGTTTATAGCCAGCTTGATATCGTCAACCATCTGTCCCATTGACATTTCAACGCTCAGGAGAGTTTTAGCAGACTTAGCAGCTTCGTTGATCTCCTTTACAGGGAAAGGCCAGAGGGTCTTAGGACGGAAGAGGCCGGCTTTGATTCCAAGCTCTCTTGCAGAATTTACAGCTGACTTTACAACTCTTGCGGTTGCGCCGAATGCACAGAGAAGGATATCGCAGTCCTCAGTGAGATAAAGTTCGGCATCAGTTTCAGTTTCCTTGATAATATCATATTTCTTATAGCGGTCAACGATGGATTTTTCCAGCTCGTCCGGCTTAAGGTAGAGGGAATTAACGATATGATGTTCTCTCTGGTTCTTATGACCGTTTGTAGCCCAGCCGCTCTTATCATAAGCATTGGGGTTGATCTCAGGGAAGGAAACAGGCTCCATCATCTGACCGAGAAGACCGTCAGCCAGTATCATTGCAGGCATACGGTACTTATCTGCACGGTCGAAAGCCTTTACAACAAAGTCAACCATTTCCTGAACAGAAGCCGGAGCGTATACCAGCAGCTGGAAGTCACCGTGACCGAGAGCCTTTGTAGCCTGCCAGTAGTCTGCCTGAGAAGGCTGGATACCGCCAAGACCGGGGCCGCCTCTCTGAACGTTTATGATAACAGCCGGAAGATCAGAGCCGGCAATATAGGAAACACCCTCACTCTTAAGTGAAACTCCTGGTGAAGAAGATGAAGTCATAGCTCTTACGCCGGTAGATGCAGCGCCGAGAACCATATTGATAGCAGCGATTTCAGATTCAGCCTGAAGGAATACACCGCCGGATTTATGCATACGCTTTGCCATATATGCAGCAAGCTCAGTCTGTGGAGTGATCGGGTAGCCGAAGAAGCATTTACAGCCGGCTCTTATAGCAGCCTCAGCCAGGGCTTCGTTACCCTTCATAAGATTTCTTTCCAAAGCTTAACAGCTCCTTTCAAATACATTATTATTACTTTTCAACGATTATAGCGCAGTCCGGGCACATCATTCCGCACATTGCACAGCCGATACATTTTTCCTCGTCTGTACAAACGGCATAGAAGTATCCCTTCTTATTACGCTTTTCCTTCTGAAGTGCAACTATCCCCTTGGGACAGGCTGTTGTACACAATGCACAACCCTTGCACCGTTCAGTAATAACAGTCATTTTTGCCATAAGATATCCACTCCCTTCGTATAGTGTTAAAGGCAGCACCGCCAGAAGCACACCTGACGGCTTTGTACTGAATCTGCCTGACATCTTCAGCGCAATCTTTGTGCGGTGTTACCTAAATGATTTTAGCTATTGCAGAAGCCGTCAGCAGTCAGCTTTCAGCTAAAAAGTGATTGCCGGCGGATGTTTTTAAAAAAACAAGCTTTAAACCGCCCAGAGCGGCTTAACGTATACCCTGACCGGAAATACATCCGGGTCGGAAATTTCTCCGCACAGCTCCTCCGGACAAGTAGTGAAGGCTAAAGGCAGACCAGTCTTAGCGGCAACTTTTCCGGCAAAATCAGCGGACTGACGGATAATATCCAGAGTAGTCTCGTCGCCCAGGTTGGTGTTGTTCACAACAGCGGTATGCTTCATGCGTGAGGCATTTTCGATCTGATACATCAATTCGATCGCTTCGTTGGCACTGGCAGTGAAGAATCTGCGCTGGTTTACCACATACAGCATATCTATATCCTGATTAAAGGGCAGAAGAGCCTCTGAATAGCGTCCAAGAGCCACTGCACCGTCGTCATCGCCGCCAACGTCGATAATAAGACAGTCTTCGCTTACCGCAAGCTGTTCCACATCAAACTGAATTGACGGGACATCGAGGTTGCTGTTGGCGAAATCCGGGGCGATCATTCTTATGCCTTTTTCTTCAAAAAGTTCCTTGAAGTCAGCTGTCCGGAAATAGGGGTTAACGAGATCAAGATCAACTATTGCAGCTTTTTTTCCTTCAGCCGCAGCTTTTACAGCTAAATTAACAGCCAGGTTAGTCTTGCCGCTGCCGTAGTGACCGGTAATAATAGTAATTCTTTTCATAATATCCTTTCGGGGGTCTGCTGTTTTCAACAAAGAACAGGAAAATGAAAATCCTGCAGCTTATATTATACCACTATTCAATATCAATTGCAAGTCAAAAAAATTTTCCTGTATTTGTACATACTAACCAATATTTTTGTCAAATAAAATGTTTACAGAATAATTACAACTATGAAGAAATGTTAAATTTCTTTCCACGAATTGTTGAAAAGCTGTTGATTTATGTGAACTTGTCACAAAAAAGACAAAAGCTCCTCCGTTTCCGGAAGAGCTTGAAGAGCGTTGATTATTCAGCGTCGGTGTTCTTTTCTACATAGTTTACGATATCGCCGACAGTCTTGATCTCCTCAACAGCCTCATCAGGGATAGAGAGGTCGAACTCGTCCTCAATAACAGTGATAAGATCAACGATGTCAAGTGAGTCTGCATTCAGATCGTCCTGAATATTAGCTTCAAGAGTTACAGAGTCCTCTTCAACGCCAAGCTGGTCAACGATAATATCCTTGAGTTTGTCAAAAATCATTTTTGTTTCCTCCATATATATTATTCTCCGCTGATGCGGGGCAAAACCGGATGCTCTGTGAACTCTCCGATTTTTCTAAATTTAGTATAACGTTCTTTTAGCAAAACGTCAATATCTTTTTTACATTTTTCTGGAATTTTGAGTGACAAATATTCTTTAATATTTTCTGAAATTTTGTCTAAATCGTTATGTGCGCCGCCCAGTGGCTCTTCGATAATAGTCTCGGCAACTCCAAGACGAACCATATCCTCAGCGGTTATTCTCATTATATTGCAGGCTTCTTCCTCACGGGAAGCGTCCTTCCATAAGATGCTGGCAAATCCTCTTGGGGATACAACAGAATACTGTGCATTTTCCAGCATAGCCAGCTCGTCGCATACGCCCAGTGCCAAAGCTCCGCCGCTGCCGCCTTCACCGAGAACTATGGAAATTACCGGTGTGCGGAGGGTCATGAATTCAGCAATATTTTTAGCTATAGCCTCGCCCTGACCTCTTTCCTCAGCCTCGATTCCGGCATAAGCACCGGGAGTGTCGATAAAGCAGATAACAGGTCTGTGAAATTTTTCTGCCTGCTTAGCAAGACGCAGAGCCTTGCGGTAGCCTTCGGGAAGGGGCATTGCGAAATTGCAGGCTTTGTTCTCGTTGATATCCCTGCCTTTTACCTGAGCGATGACGGTCACAGGAGTCTGGTCGAGCCTGGCTATTCCGCCGATTATAGCCTTATCGTCGCCGTAAAGGCGGTCTCCGTGCATTTCATAGAACTCATCAAAAATCAGGGGAATATAATCCCTTATAGTTGGTCTGCCCTTAGTGTGGACAAGCTTAAGCCTTTCCCAGGCGGTTTTCTTTTCGTCCAAAGCTCAGACCTCCTTTGCGCTGCAGCCGTGAAGCTCCAGAAGATGAGCCAGCACGCTCCGCATTTTTTTTCTGTCAACTATCATATCTATAAAGCCTTTCTCCTGCATGAACTCTGCCAGCTGGAAATCCTCCGGCAGACGCTGACGGATAGTGCTTTCGATAACTCTTCTTCCGGCAAAGCCGATCAGTATCTTTGGTTCAGCGATGATGATATCGCCCAAAGATGCAAAGCTTGCGGTAACACCGCCGGTGGTCGGGTCTGTGAGAACGGTTATATAGAAGCCGCCGGCATCGCTGTGAAGCTTAACTGCACCGGAGGTCTTAGCCATTTGCATAAGTGAAACGATACCCTCCTGCATTCTTGCGCCGCCGGAGGCTGTGAAGAGTATTACCGGCAGTTTATTTTCTGCGGCATATTCAAAGGCTCTTGTTATTTTCTCGCCGACTACACTGCCCATTGATCCCATCATGTATCTTGAATCCATGATCCCGGCAACAGTGGTGATACCCTTGATCTTGCCGACACCAGTCACAACGGCATCGCTCAGACCTGTGATATCTCTCAGTTCCTGCTGTTTTTCGGGATATTCCGGAAATTCTATCGGGTCGGCACTGATCATATCCGCATTTATCTCATGAAAGCTGTCCTTATCGAAGGTGATACTGATACGCTCCTGGGCAGAGAGCCTTCCATGATAATTACAGAAAGGACAGACTCTGTGCAGCTCTTCATAGCGCTCCTGGAGAATAGGACTCTGACACCTGGGACATTTGACTGTTGGACGTGCATCGTCGTCGCTTGTGTCATTGAAGCGCTTTTTGACTACATTAAAAAAATCCTCAAGCATTCATCTCACCGCCTTTATTTCTTTTTATGTTTGTCCATATATCTGTTGAGGAAGCCGATGTCATACTTTCCGCTGACAAATTCCGGCTGTTTTATTATTTCAAGCTGGAAGTCGATATTTGTATCCACACCCTCAACGATGAACTCAGAGAGTGCCCAGCGCATTTTTCTTATGGCATCGTCACGGCTGCTTCCGTGAGCGATAAGCTTGCTGATCATGGAGTCATAGTACGGAGTAATAGTATAACCCTGATACACCGCGCCGTCAATTCTTATTCCAGGGCCGCCGGGGACATAGAGAGCAGTAATAGTGCCGGGAGAAGGACGGAAGTTCATCTCCGGATTTTCAGCGTTTATCCTGCATTCAATGGCGTGGCCACGAAGCACGATATCCTCCTGAGTTACTTTAAGTGACTGACCGGCAGCAATTTCGATCTGAGCCTTGACGATATCAAAGCCGGTGACTTCTTCGGTTACAGGATGCTCCACCTGTATACGGGTATTCATTTCCATGAAGTAGAAATCACGGTTTTCGTCCACAAGAAATTCTATAGTTCCTGCGTTATAGTAGCCGCACTGTTTAGCAGCGGTTATGGCAGCCTTACCCATTTTTTCACGCAGCTCACAGTCAACGATAGGACTTGGGCATTCCTCGATGACCTTCTGGTTACGGCGCTGCATGGAGCAGTCTCTCTCGCCGAGATAGATATAATTTCCCTGTTTATCGGCGATTATCTGTATTTCAACGTGATGGGGATTGATGAGAAATTTCTCGATATAAACGGTATCATCACCAAAGAAGTTCTTAGCCTCCTGCTGAGCGGCAGTCATCTGGGTTTCCAGTTCTTTCGGGGAATCCACACGGCGGATACCTCTTCCGCCGCCGCCGGCAGACGCCTTTACGAGTATAGGATAGCCTGCTTTTTCGGCAATTTCAGCAGCCTCCTTCAGTGAAGATACAGCACCTTTTGAGCCGGGTATAACAGGAACACCGGCAGCAGCCATAGTTTCCTTGGCAGCAGCTTTATCTCCGAGCATTTCTATAGCTTTATATGAGGGACCGATGAAGACTATGCCGTTTTTTTCACAGAGCCGGGCAAACTCCGGATTTTCCGAGAGAAAGCCGAAGCCGGGGTGGATAGCTTCAGCGCCGGTATTTATAGCCGCCTGTATCATAGCGTCCTTATTAAGGTAGCTGTCTTTTGTAGCCGGCGGACCGATGCAGACAGCTTCGTCAGCGATCTGGGCGTGAAGCGAATTTTTATCAGCAGTGGAATAGACCGCAACGCTGCGAATGCCAAGCTCACGGCAGGCTCGTATGATGCGTACAGCGATCTCTCCTCTGTTGGCAATGAGTATTTTTCTTAGCATTTAAAAATAATCTCCTTCAAGAGGCAAGAAGCGTGGATCAGACTCTGATACTAACTACACCTATTTCATAATTGCCGAAGGCTGAAGGCTAACGGCGGATATAAATTATTCCTTGTCAGTTATGACGAAGGTGATCTCACAGGTAACGGCTTTTTCGCCGCCTACAGTGGCAGTGGCTTTTCCGGTGCCGACAGGACCTCTCTGTCTTATAATTTCAACCTCCAGGTCAAGCACATCTCCGGGAACGACCTGACGGCGGAACCTTGCCTTTTCAATTCCTCCGAAAAGACCGATCTTTCCCTTGAATTCAGGCTTTGACAGCATACATACAGCACCAGCCTGCGCCAGCATTTCCACCATGAGAACGCCGGGTGTTACAGGATATCCGGGAAAATGGCCCTTGAACCAGAAGTCATCTTCCTTGATATATTTTCTTGCATGGACTTTAACACCGACTTCCATATCAATGATCTCATCGATAAGCAGGAATGGGTCACGGTGGGGGATAATTTCCATTATCTGCTCTTTATTCATAAGTATATCAGCCATTTGTAAGCTCCTTTGTTTTTTAAAAATATTTATTATTATAAGCTTTCCATTTCACTGCTCTGTTCATCAGCCTTATCAGCTTTTTCGTATATATCACGTTTTTTGATACCGCCTGGTTCCATGACGATCTCAATGACCTTGAATTCCGGATACAGATCCTCACCGACAATTATCCTGCGCTGCTTTTCCTCATATACTGCGCATATCACCATGAGTACCGCATAGGGCAGAGTGAATACATTTATCAGCACCGGCAATGCAGCAAACACAGCTGACAGCGGTACTCTGTGCTTTTCTTCTTTAAAGGTGTAAATTATCATGACAGCCAGGTAAACTGCCGCTGCTGCAACAGAGACCATACGATTTATGCACAGTGTCACAGGTATCAGAAACCCTCCGATTATGACCGGAATTGTCTGCAATTCTCCGACAATGTTCAGCCTCTTGCCGAATAGCCCCACAGTGCTGAAAAGCGGCTCATTCCACTTGAAGGAGAAAGGTGTCTGGTAGAAATATCTTACTCCTATGAATAAAGATCCGGCTGCTGAAACGAGCAGCGCAGCCATACCTGCGATCGGTTCTAAGATACTGCTGAAGCAAGCAGGCAGGCATAATATGCCAACGATGAATGCGATGATATTCATTACCTTGTACATTTCAGTAAGAAGCCTGTATCTGCCCAATTTCTGGTGACCTTCAGCCGCAAGCTTGTTGTACTCCTCAGCCTCTTCAAAAGCCTCTGCACTGCCCGGAGAAAAACGTCCGGCTGTGATAATTTCAGGGGTGATGTATCTGAATCTGTCTGTTTTCATGGAACGTGCTTTTATTTGATTATCATTATCGGCTGGTCATATTCAACAGCCTGACCGTCAGTGACAAGGATGCGGTCAACAACTCCGTCGAAGTCGGACTGTATCTCGTTCATAAGCTTCATGGACTCGATTATCATTATAACATCGCCTTTTTTCACCTTGTCGCCCACTTTTACAAATGGAGGCTTATCCGGTGAAGGAGACTGATAGAAAGTACCGACAATAGGCGATTTTATGATATTTCCGCTGAATTCTGGTTCAGGCTTTGACGGATTTTCCGCAGGCATTGCCGGAGCCGGAGCTGCCGCCGGAGCATTGCCGGAAGGCGGAAAGCCGAAAGGCAGCGGAGGCGGTGCAGTTTTTCTGCCCTTGACAGTGATAGTTTTGTCACCGTCTGTGATGGTGATTTCCGAAAGCTCCTTCTGATTAACTATGTCCGCAAGCTTCTCTATAGTTTCAAGGTCGAACTGACCATATATTTTATTCATTTCATGTTCTCCTTAGTCGTTTACTTTTTTGAAGCAGAGTGTGGCGTTATGACCGCCGAATCCGAGGGAATTGGAAAGCGCTGCACGAACCTCCTGCTGTACATTTCCGTTTATGCAGTAGTCCAGGTCACATTCTTCATCAGGCTCAGTTGTTCCCACGGTTGCATGAATGAAGCCTTCCTGTATTGACTTGGCAACAACGATAGCTTCAACAGCGCCTGCTGCACCAAGAAGATGACCGATCATGGATTTGGTGGAATTTATCTTGACGTTCTTTGCATCATCACCGAAGGCAAGCTTGATAGCCGCTGTCTCATATTTATCATTAAGACCGGTAGATGTGCCGTGGGCGTTGATATAATCCACATCAGAGGGTTTAAGACCAGCCTCCTGCATTGCCAGGGACATTCCCATGCCAGCAGCCTCACCGCCGGGCATAGGTGAAGTCATATGATAACCGTCACAGGTTGCGCCGTAGCCGGCAATTTCAGCGTATATCTTAGCGCCTCTTGCCTTTGCGTGTTCATATTCTTCAAGAATAAGGATACCGCTGCCTTCTCCGAGAACAAAGCCGCTTCTGTTTTTATCGAAAGGGATAGAAGCCTTTTCCAGCTCACCGCATTTGGTGAGAGCCTTCATATTTGCGAAAGCGCCGTAGGTAAACTCATCACGGGTAGATTCAGTACCGCCTGCGATGCAGACGTCCAGATAGCCGTCCTTGATCTTTCTGAAAGCCTCGCCGATAGAGTGAGCGCCGGAGGCGCAGGCAGTTGTAATATCAAAATTTGCACCTCTGAAACCGGTCTTCATTGAGATAGTTCCTGCTGCCATATTGCTTATCATCATGGGTACAAAGAATACGGACACTCTTCCCGGACCCTTTTCAAGATACTTGTTATGCTCGCTTAGTGTCAGGTCAATTCCGCCGATGCCGGAGCCGACTATAACGCCAGCTCGGTAACGGTCTATGTCAGAGAAATCACTGCCGGCATCTTCAAGCGCTTCATGGGCAGCTACAACTGCAAATTTTGTGAATCTGTCCATGCGCTTTGCTTCTTTTTTATCGAAGCAGCCGGGGATATCGTAATATTCCTCCTCATTGAATCCACGGACAAAGCCGGCGATCTTTACGCCTGTGCGCTCTGTATCGAATGTATCAATATAGGAGATGCCCAGTTTGTTGGCTTTGATGCCCTCCCAGAATTTTTCTGTTCCCACACCGAGGGAGGTAACAGCTCCCATACCGGTAATTACAACTCTTCTGCTCATATTTTATTCCTTTCGGTTTTTCTTTGGGTAAACCCTTATTCGGGAAAGTTCGTTTAAAAGAGCCGTTCCCAGACTCCTTTCCGGAAGCTTTAAGCTTTGCGGCGGAAGGAGCTTTCAATTATTTATCACAATGATGCCAGAATACGGACTGCGGTCTGGTCACATTGAAAGTCCGCCGGATATTTCAATCACCTGACCGGATACATAAGAGGCATCGTCTGATACCAGGAATGACACAACAGAGGCGATCTCTTCAGGCTCGCCGTATCTTCTGAGGGCGACAGCCTCGATCATTTTTGCCTTAAGCTCATCTGAAAGCACATCGGTCATAGGTGTGCGGATAAGACCTGGAGCAACGGCATTGCAGGTGATATTTCTGGAGCCGTATTCCTTTGCAACGCTCTTTGTCATACCGATAATAGCAGCCTTTGAAGCTGAATAGTTGACCTGACCGGGATTGCCGTAAAGACCTGCAACGGAAGCCACATTAACTATCCTGCCGTGTTTTTGTCTCATCATAACCGAGCAGACCAGCTTCATCATATTGAAAACACTTTTCTGGTTTACAGCGATAACGGTGTCATAATCTGTTTCTTTCATTCTTGCAAGGAGAGCATCCTTTGTGATGCCGGCATTATTGACCAGAGCATCAATGGTGCCGAAGTCAGCTTTTGCAGCCTTGACCATTGCCTCGCAGTCCTCATATTTTGAAACATCAGCTGCATAGCATTCAGCTTTAACGCCGAAGGCTCTGCATTCCTCTGCAACGGCTTCTGCCTTTTCCTTGTCACCGTCGCTGGGATAGTGGTTTATCACTACATTGAAACCGTCTTTAGCCAGTCTTTTTGCTATACAAGCACCGATACCCTGGGAAGCACCGGTAATTAATGCTGTTGCCATATTCTCTATACCTCCGAAAATTTTAATGCGGAACTCAGGATCCATAAATAATTGCAGCTGCTGATAAATATGTTCAGACAGAAAAATTATAGATCACAGCTTTTTTATCGATGTAAAGCGATACATTAATTATGGATTCTGCATTATGAATTAATATTTAAGCAGCTTTTCAGCCTGCTCCATGATCTCTTTTACGATCTCAGCGCAGGGTTTGATATCATTTATCATGCCGGCAATTGCGCCGCAGAGGAATGAACCTTCATCAAGGTTTCCGTCCTGAACAGCCTTGCGGAGCGAGCCGAGAGTGATCTGCTCGAACTCATCAGGAGAAAGGCTGCCGTCCTTTTCGCCGTTTGCCAGCTTCTTTGAAAATTTAGTCTTAATATTTCTGCACGGATGACCGGTGTATCTTCCGGTTACCACGCTGTCGGTGTCCTTAGCCTTTACCACCAGCTCTTTGAAGGTGGGATGTATCTGGCATTCCTCAGAGGCAAGGAAACGTGTACCCAGCTGAACACCCTCGGCGCCCAGCATAAAGCTTGCAGCAACACCTCTTCCGTCACCGATTCCGCCGGCTGCAATTACAGGTATTTCCAGTGCATCAACTACCTGCGGCACAAGACACATTGTTGTATTCTCACCGATATGTCCGCCGGATTCAGTACCCTCAGCCACAACTGCATCTGCACCGGCTCTTTCCATTCTCTTTGCCAGAGCAACAGAAGGGATAACGGGTATGACCTTGATGCCGGCTTCTTTCCAAGCCGGGATATACTTTCCGGGATTTCCGGCACCTGTGGTGACAACAGCTACCTTCTCATCAATGCACAGCTGAGCCAGGTCATCAGCGTTGGGGCTCATCATCATAATGTTAACGCCGAAGGGTTTATCAGTCTTTTCCTTGCAAAGACGTATCTGTTCACGGAGATAGTCGATAGGAGCGCTTCCTCCTGCGATAAGTCCTACACCGCCGGCGTTTGAAACGGCAGCAGCCAGATTGTGTTCAGCGATCCATGCCATACCGCCCTGGATAAGGGGATACTCACAGCCTAAAAGCTCGGTAATGCGTGTTTTCATAGTTTTACTCCTTTATCAGTCATTGCAGAAGGCTCAGCAGTGACCGCAATATATTTTTTTGATCTGTTGATAGATCCGGAACCGGGATCAGTATTCCAGAATGATTCCGCCGTAGGTAAGACCTGCTCCGAAACCGATGAGGGCAAGCTTCTGTCCACGCTTGATAAGACCCTTTTCAATGCCTTCATTCAGTGCAAGGGGAATTGATGCGCTGGAGGTGTTTCCAAAGTGGTCGAGGGTGATAATGAATTTTTCCATAGGCACATTCAGATATCTGGCAGCAGTTTCTATTATGCGGACATTAGCCTGATGAGGAATGAACCAGTCGATATCATCAGCGGTTATGCCGGATTTTTCGGCAGCCAGCTCGAAGGAGCGGGGAAGTATCTTGACAGCGAATTTATATACAGCCTTTCCGTCCTGATAAAGCTTATGCAGGGGATTGCTGGTGAAATTATCAGTGAAGCCGGGAGCTGGTTCAGTTTTTACTTCCGGGGCAACATTCAGCGCTCTTGCACAGAGATAAGCCGCACCGCTGCCGTCTGAGCCAAGGTGAGAGGAATAAAGCTTATCTGAACGCTCGATCACCGCAGCAGCTGCGCTGTCACCGAAAAGTATGCAGCTTGACCTGTCACTGAAATCAAGAAAACGTGAAAGAGCTTCGGTGGATACCACAAGGGCATATTTCATAGAGCTGTCGGTTTCAAGAAAACGGCGGGCAGTATCCGTACCGTACACGAAACCTGTGCAGGCAGCGTTAACATCAAAGGCAGCGGCATTTACAGCTCCGATCTCGTGCTGTATAACGCTTGCCATGCTGGGAGTATGAAAGTCTGAGGTTGCGGTGCTGACAATGACTAAACCGATATCAGCCGGGTCGATCCCGGCTCTTTCAACAGCCTGGAGAGCAGCCTGTTTTCCCATATACCAGTTAGGCTCCCAGCCAGCCATAGGACGCTCAGTGATTCCGGTCCGGGAGCGTATCCACTCATCGTTAGTATCAATGAATTTTTTGAAGTCATCATTGACCAGCTTCTGTTCAGGGACGTAGCTGCCTAAGCTAAGGATATTAATGCCCATTTGTTTTCTCCTTTTTGAAAATTATTAAAAAACAGTTGTAAATCATGAGATTTTATGTTATTATAGATATTACAAGGTATAATGTAACAATACCATACACTATATATTGTAAATCATTTTTAGTTTTTTTGCAATGATATTTTATTTCTTTATTTCTCTTAACTGAAAATATCGGCATTTTAAACAAAGTTGATCGAATGCTATTGGTGCAATTTTACAATGTTTTGTGTACAACATACAGAAAGGAAGTTTTAAATTATGACAATATCACTATTTTCAGGACAGGGTTCCCAGTATCCTGGAATGGGCAGGGATATCCTCAAAGCTTATCCCCATACAGGTAAAATATACGATATAGCTTCTGATGTTCTTGGAAGAGACATAAGATCCCTTTGTTTCGACAGCACTGAGGAGGAGCTGGCTAAGACTATCAACGCTCAGCCGGCAATACTTGTAACATCTCTTGTGTGCATTTCTGCCGCAATAAACAAGGGCCATGAGGCTGGCACACCTTTCACCTTTGACGGTGTTGCCGGTCATTCACTGGGCGAGTATGCTGCTATGGCAATGTCCGGAATGATATCGCTGGAGGACGTTTTCACACTCATCAAGGCGAGGTCTGAGGCTATGGATGAAGCTGCACGGGAGTCCAGCGGCGCAATGGCTGCTGTTCTCAAGATAGACCCTGAAAAGGTTGAAGAGGTCTGCGCCGGCGCAAAAAACTATGCCGCTGCTGTAAACTACAATTCCCCCCAGCAGACCGTTATCGCCGGAACACCGGAGGGTATCGCAGAGGTGAGCGAGATATTTGCCGGAATGAAGGCAAGAGTAGTTCCGCTTAAGGTGGCAGGAGCCTTCCATTCAAAGCTGATGCAGTCTGCTGCGGACAGGTTCTATGAGACTGCAAAGACCATAAATTTCAGGGAGCCTCAGGTGAAATATTTCTCTAATGTCACCGGCGGCGAGCTGACTGATTTTTCGGATATGGCATCGCTTCTTGCAAAGCATATTGTATCTCCTGTGCGCTTTACATCGGAGCTGGAGGCTATGCAGGCTCAGGGCGCTGATTGCTTTGCCGAATTCGGCCCCGGAAAGACCCTGACCGGACTTGTAAAGAAAACCCTCAAAGGCGTTAAAGCCTTCAATATTGAAAATACCGCAACTCTTGAAGGAGCTGATATATATGGATAAATACGGACTTATCGGTCACCCTCTGGGTCACTCGATGTCACCTCTCATACATGAAAAGCTGTTTGCTTTAAGCGGAAGAAATGATTCTTCCTATGAGCTTATCGACATTGACCCGGC
This sequence comes from uncultured Ruminococcus sp., assembly GCA_946537565.1. Classification (GTDB taxonomy): domain Bacteria; phylum Bacillota; class Clostridia; order Oscillospirales; family Ruminococcaceae; genus Ruminococcus. The sequence continues at coordinate 24,134 of CAMNFW010000001.1, forward strand.
TGACCTTTCTGCTAAGATAGATGTGCTTCGTGAGCTTAAAGGCTTTAACATTACTATTCCCCATAAAACCGGGATAATCCCTTTCACCGACGAGCTGGCTGAAAGCGCAGAGCGTTATAATTCCGTCAACTGCATAAGCAATGAGGACGGCAGATTTATCGGCTATAATACCGACTGTGACGGCTTCCTGAGAAGCGCAGAGCTGCTGCCGTTAAGCGGAAAAGTCCTGCTCATAGGCTGCGGCGGAGTAGGCAGAATGATCGCCATTGAAACAGCTCTTCACGGCGGCGCACTGACCATCGCTGTCATTCCCCAGGACATTAAAACTGCCCAGCTGGTAATGGCTGAGATACTCTCAAAATGCAGCGAGGCAAGCGTAAGGATATGCCTTGTTTCAGAGGTCAGCGGCGAGTATGATATGCTGATAAATGCAACACCTGTGGGTATGTATCCGAAAACCGAAGGCTGTCCGGTTTCAGACGATATGATAGCCAGCTGTCTGAGCTTTTTCGATGTTATATACAATCCCACTGAGACCACCCTCATGAAAAAGGCAAGAGCTATGGGCAAGACCGCTGTCGGCGGCGCATCAATGCTGGTATGGCAGGCTGTAAAGGCTCATGAGATATGGTATGGCGGAGAGTTTGACCCGGAGGATATTTCAGGCATCGTTCTTGACGTTGAAGCAGAAGTTGACAAGATGAACAGCTGAGAAAAGAGGGAGAGTATGACTGTATTTCTTTGCGGATTTATGGGCTGCGGCAAGACAACTGTCGGAAGGATAGCTGCAAAAAAACTTGGCTGCGGATTTTTCGACACCGACGATCTTATTGTTGAAGATCAGAAAATGACTATACCTGAAATTTTTGAACAGAAAGGCGAGCCTTATTTCAGAAAGGTCGAGGCGGAAATAGTAAAGTCAATGTGCGGCAGATCAGCTGTTATAGCCTGCGGCGGCGGCGCAATGCTGAACCCTGACACTGCGGCTGCTGCGGCAAAGGGCGGAGAGGTCGTATTCCTTGATGTGCCCTTTGAGGTTTGCTATGAGCGCATCTCCGGTGACAGCAACCGCCCGATCGCTGCCGGCTCTACCAAAGAACAGCTTAAGGAAAGATACGATCAGCGCAGAGAGATCTATCTTAAACATTCTACTATTCGTATAGATTTTATCGGCAGCCCGATGGAGACCGCTGAGCATATCGCTGCGGAGCTGAGAAAGCTCAGAAGGGTGTAGAATATGGAAAAAACCGCTATCAGAGATGATTTTACCGGTCATTACTGCTATGCTCTGCAATTGATCCAGGAGACCAGCCACGAAAGCTTTGTCACCTGTATGTATAAGACCTCGGAATTTATCCTTGAATCCCTGGAAAGTGCGGTCAGAAGCATTTCCTTTGCTGAGGAATTCGATGACGATACCGTCCGCAGACTGCTTTCAGAACCGGAGACTGCCAGTATAATGCAGGCTTCCTTTGTCATAATCCAGGCTCAGGATAAATTCGCCGACAATTCGGCTGACCCCGAAAAAATGCTGGATATACTCATAGAGCTGGCAAGAGCGCTGCAAGGCTCACTGGATACCAGCTTTTCGCTGAAAACAGAGCATATTATTTACCTGACTGTATTGCGTATCGCTGACAGTATAAGTGAAAAGCTCCTGGAGCTGGAGGGCATTTACCAGGAAAGCGATGCGGCTGCTTTTGCAGAGGAATATCAGGCAATGACTGAGTATATGAAAGCCTGTATTGACAAACTGAAAAAATCCGGACTTATGATATAAAAGGAGCTTTTATGCTGATATATAATGCAAGGATAATCACTATGGACAGCCAGGGCGTTATCGAAAACGGCTGGCTGGAAACTGAAAATAACAAGATAAAAGCTATCGGCGTGGGCTTGCCGGAAACTGTCAGCGGCGACAGCATCAACGCTCAGGGCGGAACTCTCCTGCCGGGATTTATCGACGCTCACACCCATCTCGGTATTATTGAGGACGGTCTGGATTTTGAGGGCGATGACTGCAATGAATCCACTGACCCGTTTACTCCGCAGATGAGGGCGATAGACGGTATAAATCCCTTCGACAGATGCTTTGAGGAAGCAAGAATGAGAGGGATCACCGCTGCTGCCTCAAGTCCCGGAAGCGCTAATGCCTGCGGCGGTGAAATATGTGTCATTAAAACTGACGGCAGAAGAGTTGACGATATGCTCATCGAAAACTGCGGTATCAAATTTGCCCTGGGTGAAAATCCTAAAAGGGTATATAACGATAAGGACGAGACCCCTATGACCCGTATGGCAACAGCTGCGGTCATTCGTGAAGGACTGTACAAGGCAAGAAGATATGCTCACGATATGGACAGCTATTACTCGGATAATGAAAACTGTACTCCCCCGGAGTATGACATAAAATGTGAAGCGCTCCTTCCTCTTCTCGACAGAAAGCAGAAGGCTTTTTTCCATTGCCACAGAGCTGATGATATCTGTACCGCCATGAGACTGGCAAAGGAATTTTCTCTTGACGCTGTTATAATCCACGGCACTGAGGGATACAAGATAGCTGATATTATCGCAGATGCTGAAATACCTGTGATCTGCGGTCCTATCCTCTGTGACAGATGCAAGCCGGAGATGAAGGGACTTGACCTGAAAAATGCCGCAGAGCTGCAAAAAAACGGCGTTAAGATCTCTGTCTGCACTGACCATACCGTTATACCTATACAGTATCTTCCCCTTTCTGCTCAGGCAGCTGTAAAGGGCGGACTCAGCTATGAAGAAGCACTGAGAGCAATAACTATCTCACCGGCTGAAATACTCGGTATCGACGAGGAAACAGGCAGTCTTAAACCCGGCAAGGACGCTGACCTTCAGCTGTATAAAAAAGGCGATGAGCCGCTGGAGCTGTTTTCAGAGCCGGTGCTGGTGATGATCGACGGAAGGATATGCCGGAAGGAGATATGATTTCATGCTTAAAAAAATACTGTCTGTAATATCAGCAGCCGGGATAGCATTGTCATTTGCTCCGCTTTCCGCAGCTGCTGACGATACAGTTTATTCTGTTGACTATGGACTTTCAACTATCAATTATCAGGTAAACGGTGAAAAAGCTTACATTACCGGAATAAGCGCCTGGGGAGCTTCTGCTGATATACCTCAGACCCTGAACGGCTATACGGTCACGGCTATCAATGACAAGGCTTTTCTTAATCAGACCGGACTTGAATCACTGGTGCTGCCGGATACTGTTGAATATATCGGTAATAATGCCTTCGCCGGCTGTACGTCGCTTAAGAGTATTTCCCTGCCGGAAAATCTCGCAGAAATGGGCAGCGGAACTTTTCTCAGCTGCACTTCACTGACTGAGGTGGAATATAACGGAAAAATAAAGTATGTACCTGATGACTGCTTTGCTTCATGCAGTGAACTGAAAAGTGTTACACTTAATGCACCTGTTCAGGATATAGGCAGCGAGGCTTTTGCAGACTGTGATGAGCTTATAATGGAAATACCTTCAACTGTGACGAATATAGGCGAAAATGCGCTGGGTATGAAGTATAACAGCGTTACAAAGACATTTTCAGCTGTTGAGAATTACCTGATCATCGGCGCTGCCGGTACTGCTGCTGAGAGCTATGCAAAGAGTATCGGTGCAGAATTTCTTGATACGATCAGTACCATTATGGGCGACCTGAACTTTGACCTGGCTATAGATGCAGGCGATGCTTCTGATATTCTCCAGGAATATGCGAGATTGTCCACCGGCGGAGAAGCAAGTTTTGACCGCCGTCAGCAGTATGCTGCTGACTGGGACAGGAACCGTGTGATAGATGCGGCTGATGCTTCTGCCGTTCTAAGTGAATACGCAAGACTTTCAACCGCTTCATGAGCGGTGCTGTACCAGCAGTCAGCTGTAGGCTAATCGCTTTTTTCAACAAAAGCTGACCGTTTTTCACAAAATATTTCTATACGTTATTTTCCGGTAAGACACTTGACAGAGTGACGAAAAATTGTTATTATAAGAGATAATAAACTCACGGGAGAGAAGCTTTCTTCAACCCCCACGAAGAATGCCTTTCCGGGTAAAGGCGAGAGCCTGAGAGCGATATTATGTTAAGGAGGAATTTTTATGCTGACAGACGTAAACAAATTTCAGAAGGAGGGTCTCACCTTTGATGACGTGCTGCTGATACCGGCTAAGTCAGACGTTACCCCCAATATGATCCAGCTGGGAACTAAGCTTACAAAGACTATCTCCCTTAATACACCTATCATGACCGCAGCTATGGATACCGTTACTGATTCCCGTATGGCTATTGCTATCGCAAGAGAAGGCGGCATCGGTATTATCCATAAGAATATGACCATTGAACAGCAGGCAGAAGAGGTCGATAAGGTCAAGCGTTCAGAAAATGGTGTTATCGTTGATCCGTTTTCACTGACCGAGGATCACATCGTTGCTGATGCAGATGAGCTTATGGGCAAGTACAGAATTTCCGGCGTGCCGATCGTTGACGGAAACGGAAAGCTGGTGGGCATCATCACAAACCGTGATATGCGCTTCCTCACTGATTTTAAAGCTAAGATCTCTGAGGTCATGACTAAGGACAATCTTATTACCGCTCCTGTTGGTACAAACCTTCAGCAGGCTCAGGAAATTCTCAGAAAGCATAAGATCGAGAAGCTGCCGATCGTTGACGATAACGGCTATCTCAAGGGCCTTATCACAATAAAGGATATCGAAAAATCCGTACAGTATCCGAACTCTGCCCGTGATTCAAGAGGAAGACTTCTCTGCGGTGCAGGCATTGGTGTTACAGCAAATATGCTGGAAAGAGCGAAGGCTCTTATCGAAGCACAGGTCGATGTACTTGTTCTGGACTCTTCACACGGTCACAGCGCAAACGTTATCAAGTGCCTTAAGATGCTTAAGGAGGCATATCCTGATATGCCCGTCATTGCAGGAAATATCGCAACAGCTGAGGCTGCTGAGGAGCTTATCGCAGCAGGCGCAGACTGTCTTAAGGTAGGTATCGGACCTGGTTCAATATGCACAACAAGAGTTGTGGCAGGCTGCGGTGTTCCGCAGATCACAGCTGTATATGACGTTGCCTGTGTTGCACAGAAGTACGGCATACCGGTAATTGCAGACGGCGGTATCAAGTATTCCGGAGATATCGTAAAGGCTCTTGCAGCCGGCGCAAACGTAGTAATGCTTGGTTCACTCCTTGCAGGCTGTGAAGAAGCTCCTGGTGAGACTGAGATCTATCAGGGCCGTCAGTTCAAGGTTTACCGTGGAATGGGAAGTCTCGGCGCAATGGCAGCAGGCTCTAAGGACAGATATTTCCAGGAGGGTGCAAAGAAGCTTGTACCTGAGGGAGTTGAAGGAAGAGTACCTTTCAAGGGCGCAGTAGCTGATACTATTTTCCAGCTTGTAGGCGGTATTCGTTCAGGTATGGGACTTTGCGGCTGTGTTGATATCCCGACCCTTCATGAGAAGGCACAGTTCGTAAGGATCACCGGTGCTGGTCTTAAGGAGAGCCATCCCCACGATATTTATATCACTAAGGAAGCTCCTAACTATTCAGCTCAGATAT
>CAMNFW010000002.1 GCA_946537565.1 uncultured Ruminococcus sp.
GGTCCACTCCGTATTTCCTATAGTGAGCGATCATCTTCTCGCCCCACTCATACGGGTCTCCGCTGTCATGACGAACACCGGTATAGTTATTGACCATTGAACGGTTGAAGTCAAGCAGGAAAAGATCTGTTGTGATCGTATCTGTAAGAGCAGTACCGTTGTCGCCGTCGTACTCATCATACCAGTCATTCATGGCATAATGATTTGTAAAGGCAAGCGGAATAGAATCAATTCCCTGATACATCTGCACAAACTCATGAGCATAAGTGCCGATAGGTGTTACATTGTATTTCATTGCAAGATATACGTTTGAAGTTCCTACACACTTGTCAGTTTCAGTTACAAGTCTCTTTACCACAACGTCTTCCCATTCACGGGACAGTCTTCTGCGGCAGCCGAATTCTGCAAACTTGAACGTATAAGTGCCGTCATTCAGAGCCTTTATCTTTGCATCAAGACGCTCCTCCGCTGACTTTCTCAGTCTCTCATAATCAAACTTCATGCGGAAGTATACCTCGTTTACTATCTCAAGCAGATAGATCTCAAACTGCATCGCTGAGAAAAGCGGTCCGTCCACTACTATTTTCAGCTCACCGTCCTCTGCCAGCTCAACTGTTACATAGTCACGGATAGGTCTCCAGAGCCTGAGAAATTCAACATAGTCATTCTTTATAAAACGTATTGAGCGGAGATAATCCAGCTCTTCTTTATTGAATTTAAGGGTGCAGAGGTGGTCGATCTGTTCATTTATCTCCTGAACCATTTCAGGTGTAAAAACAACGTCCTTGTTTCTGCATTTGAAATAATACTGTCCGCAAAGATCAGTATGCTTGTGAAAAATGACCTGATCCATATTGAATTTGTACAGATCTGTGTCCAGCAGTGAAATAACGATAGGTTCAAGTTTCATGATATATCCTCCTTATAAAATGTCTATCTGGCAGCTCTTCATTGTCTCGATCGCAGCATTATGCTTTTCCGGTGTAACACCTGCACAGCATTTTTCATCAACAGCAATGGGCATTTCCGGAAAGCTGGCTTTGATTATGAGTGCATTGCTGATAACGCATATATCAGTGCAGAGACCGATAAGCTCAACAGTGAAATCTTCACCGTCAGCAGCCTTTTTTATCAGCTCCGGAAGTTTGACGGAACCAAAGGTATACTTCTCAACAGCTGTGAAATTTTTGCTGCTTAGAGCCTGAGCAATATCATTGTCAAGCTGCCATCCCTCAGTATCCTTTATGCAGTGCGGTACAGGAAGCTTGCTGCCTTCTGCCGTTTCCATATAGTTTTCAAAATGTGTATCAAAGGTAACAAAGATCTCACCCTCAAAGTCACTGATCTTTTTAACAGCAGCCGGAACTATTCCGCAAGCCTCTTTTGTGCCAAGAGCGCCGTCAACAAAGTCCTTCTGCATATCCACAACTACTAAAAACTTTTTCATAATATACCTCCGTTTCAATAATGCTGATAATTATTATTTTTTTCGTCTGTAAAGCATTGCAGGACGATGACCTTCGCCCCGCAGATATTCCCCTGTCTCTTCCACATATCCGGCGACCATTCGCCTGAAATTAGCCGGAACCACAGAAGCGTTCATTATAGTTTCCTGAACCTTCTGCAATGAAGTAAGGGTAAATTTTTCCGGCAGAAAATCAAATATCGTATCAAAATATTTTGCCTCTGCTCTCAGAACTGTCAATGCCGCAGCGATTACAGCAGCATGGTCAAAAGCAAGACCTCCGCTGTCTTTGATACGGAATTTAGTCCTGCGGAAACGGGTAGTCTCCTCTTCAAGTATAGCTTTCAGTATGATCTCATCATACTCCAGCGTAAGATGATACTCACCGCTGTCAGCTCTGTCAAAGCTTACACTGAACCATTGTGCATCATCTGCATCGTCCATGCCCTTCTGTCTCACCTGCTCCTCACTGATAACAGAAACATACGCATTTGAGATTATCCAGCCTCTTGGATCACGTTCCGGCTCACTGAAAACTCCCACCGGAAGCAGTGAAGATGGCATTACATTTGTCTCCTCAAAGATCTCACGAAGCGCACATTCCTCAACGGTCTCGCCCTTCTGCATAAATCCGCCGGGCAGCGCCCACATTCCCTTGAATGGGTGGCCTCCTCTTTTTATAAGCAGCAGCTGGAGCTTATTTTTGGGATATTTGCGGTAGCTGGTCTTATCTTCAGAGCCGATCATAAAAGCAGCCACATCAGAAGTCACTGACGGTCTTTCATAATCGCTGAGTTTATAACCGGAAAGAAATTCCTTTTCACTGTCCATACGATCACCTCAACTGTTATTTACAATATGATAATATCACAAAAATAATAAGATGTCAAGTACTTTTTGAAAATTTCACAAAATTTTTTTTCTAACTTTCCGGAACCGGTTCAAAAGTCTGAAAGCCCAAATACTTTAACTAATTATCTCTAAATAAATCAGTCATTATGCTAAAGACTTATTAAATTCACCCGTTGAATTTTATTTGACATGACAGCGTTTAATGTGTTATACTAAATAAAAGCAAACCTGATCTCAAAGGAATGATAATAATGAAAGAATACAGGATTTCAGCCAAAGATGCCAAAGACCGCCTTATAAAAGGCAATCTCGATTATATCAGCACTAATGAGTATGTCTGCGGAACGTCCTCTGAATATATAAAAAGTTTCTGCGAAAACGGTCAGCAGCCTTATGCTATAATCGTTGCCTGCTCGGATTCAAGAGTAGTGCCGGAGCTTATTTTTTCTGCCGGAATAGGTGATCTCTTTGTCATAAGAGTTGCCGGAAATGTCATTGACTCTCATCAGCTTGGCAGTATAGAATATGCTGCTGAACATCTCGGAACCGGTCTTATTGTCGTTCTCGGCCACGATCACTGCGGTGCTGTCGATGCTGCCCTGAACCATGAACCGGACGGTTATATTAAATTTATCACAGATGAAATCGTTAAGGCTATCGGTGACGAAAAAGATGAATTCAAAGCCTGCTGTCTGAATGTAAAACACAGCTGCGATATCATCAAACACAGCCTCAGAATACAAAAAGATGAACATGATTACGGCTTGCAGGTAGTTGGTGCTGTTTATCACCTTGAAAGCGGAGAGGTGGAATTTCTGTCATGAAAAAATTAGTCACTTCTATAACTGCTGCTGTTATGCTCCTTTCTGCCTGTGTGCCGTCAATCTCAAAAGCCGGAAACATTGATGATGACGTTTTTTATGATGATTTCAGCGGCGATACCCTTAATTCAGATAATTGGCTCGTTGCTGAGAAAAACTGGGGCGGTACAATTAGTGAAGCCGGTGTCACAAAAGATTACAACGGCGGTGTTATTCATGACAACGTTTCTGTAAATGACGGCAAGCTTATTCTTACCGGATATGGCAATGAATATAACGGCGATATCAGAGGCATTAACCGTGATCTCAGCCAGCGTGAAGACGGAAAACGCTGCGGCGGTGCCATCGCCACAAGAGATTATTTCGGTTCGGGAAGCTATGAGATATATGCTAAAATTTCTCCTGAGCTGGGCTGCTGTTCAGCTATGTGGACATTTGAATACGAAGAGGACTACTCTGACGGCGATCTGAAAGTCGTAAACCATGAGATCGACATCGAATTTCCCGGAAGAGACAGCAACGATGACTTTTCACTGAGCCATGTTCTCTGCACTACCTGGCTGTCAGAAGATGACTACAAAACAAAAACTGTCTTCTGCGGTGATCAGGCTGACGGTCAGTTCCATAAATACCGCTTCGACTGGCACACCGGCAGTGAAACTGAAACTCCAAGAGTTGAATATTACTTTGATGATGAACTGATATACACCGCCTATGATTTTATCCCGACTAATGAAAGCCGGCTATGGCTGGGACTTTGGTTTCCTAAAAACTGGGCTGGAACTCCGGATTTTGAAAAGACCGATTTTGAAATAGATCATATAAGGATCACCCCTTTCCATGAAAGCGGTGACACTCCTCAGCATGAATCATACCCGGACAGCGGCTGGTATGAAACCGCTGAACTTCCAAAAGGCTGGCTTCTCTGGCACAGCTATACCAGTTATTCAGCTCTCGACAGCAGCCTCTGGCTCCGCAGCCCTGACGGTAAAGTTTCAGCGATCAGCGGTGATTTTATCCATGCAATGAACGGCAGCTTCGGAATTTCTCCGGATATGATAACATTTATGGCTATTGATAAAAATACCGATGAGTGGGATATTTTTGTCAGCGAAAATGGTATCGTTACCAATCTCACTGAGAAAAGCGGCTTCCGCAATGAAGACCCCAAATGGTCTCCTGACGGAAAAAGCATCGTTTTCAAGCGTGGTCACTGGGACAGTTCTGCTGACAGTTTTGTATATGACCTTGCAGTGATAGATGTTAAGACCAGAGAAATCAAACTCCTTACCTCCGACCCTGCTGAGGAAGCTATGCCATGCTTCTCTCAGGACGGTAATTACATCTTTTACACCAGCTATTCCGACGGTATCGGCTCGATCTGCCGCCTTGAACTCAGCTCCATTAAATCTGAAACTATCTACAGTGAAAATGGTGTTACTGCTTATTATCCCGTCACCAGCGGTGATAAAGTCTTTTTCACAAAATGGTATTCTGCCGACAATCGCTGTGACCAGATAGTTTATACTGACGGCAGAAAGATTCAGACCCTGCCCTTCGATTCTCAGAAATATGACTGCTCAGATGCCTGTCCGGTTGGAGAGGATAAAATAATATTCAGCAGCACAATGAACGGAGACTATGATCTTTATTATTACAACGGTAAAAGAACCGCTCCTGTCACTGAGCTGAATTCTGATAAAAATGAGCTGGGTGCAGATTTTTTCGCCTGTGATGATTCTGAGCAGAACACTGTCTGTGGTGATGTGAATATGGACGGAAAACTGAACGTTTCAGACCTTGTCCTGCTCCAGGAATGGCTTTCGGGCGTTCCGGATACACTGCTGAAAGACCCAGATGCAGCCAATCTCTGTCAGGACAGCAGGCTCGATGTTTTCGACCTTTGCGCTATGCGGAATGAACTTAAGACAACGCCGCATAAAACATAACCGGCGGCTTTGAAGAATTACATCAAATAATCAAATCCAGTATGGGAAAACCTTTGCTCCTGCGCCAGTTTCTTTAGTGCGGACGCTTAAGGTTTTCCCATTTTCTGTAAAGCTGAAAAAATTTTTCTAAACCTATTGACATTGTAAGCATTAGGGTGTATAATAACTATAACATAGTATTTATATATGAATAGTCTGTCAAAATCTATTCCCCTATTTTATTATGCAAGGAGCGTATATTATGAAGGACTTTATTCAAAAGGCTATATACGATAAGTACATCCTCCCTACTAAAAATAACGCCGGCAATTTTATCGGCGCTGAAATTGAAATGCCTGTTGTCAACCTTAACGGTGAACCTGTTGACGAAAAAATATCCATTAACACTGCTGCTGCTTTTGCATCAAAATTCGGTTTTTCACCCGAAAGCCATGATGCTGACGGAAATGTTAACTCCATGAGCGATTCCGCTACCGGCGATATTCTTTCTTTCGACTGCTCATACTCTAACCTTGAGCTTTCCTTCGGCAAGGCTACTGACCTGTTTGCTATTAAAGAACGCTTTGAAAGATATATCCGCTTCCTGAATTCAGAATTTGGAAAATATGGCTATATCCTCACCGGTATGGGCGTTAATCCCAATGCTGATATAAATCACAATAAGCCCATTCCCAATGAGCGTTACCGTATGCTTTATCACTACCTCCACTCATATCCCAGACACACCGCTGAGGTCGAAATGCGCTTCCATGACCGCCCTGATTTCGGTACGTTTACCAGTGCTTCTCAGGTTCAGCTGGACGTTGATCAGGAAAAACTTATCGACGTTATCAATGTCATCGGTATGCTGGAGCCTTACAAATCCCTGCTCTTCGCTAATTCATATCTTCCGGAATTTCCTGAATATCTGTGCGTGAGAAATATGCTCTGGGAACACAGTATGCAGGGCTATAATCCCCATAATATCGGTATGTTTGCTGATCCTGTGAGAAGTATTGACGAGCTGACTGAGTATATCGGCTCACAGTCTATGTACTGTGTTATGAGGGACGGAAAATATATCGACTTCACTCCGGTCACTGTAAGCAGATTTTTTGAGTCAGATGAGATCGAAGGTGAATACTTCAACGGCAGTGAATACAAAACCATTAAATTCCAGCCTGAGCTGAGCGATATCGAACATCTCCGGACTTTCAAGTTTGAAGATCTCACTTTCAGAGGCACTATCGAGTACAGAAGCTCATGCTGCCAGCCTTTGTCTGAGGCCATGACTGTTGCCGCATTTCATACCGGTCTGAACGAAAAAATATACGAGCTTAAAGAACTGCTGGAAAATGACAGGGTAATATACACTCACGGATTCTCCGCTGCTGAGCTTCAGAAATTATTCTCTCTCCGCCGGCTGCCTGATTTTCTTGATTTAAATGCCGCATCAGCTCAGATGATAAAGATACTTGACCTTGCAGCTGATGGACTGAAAAAACGTGGCGCCGGTGAAGAAACTCTCCTTCTCCCTCTTTATAAACGCACTGAAGAGCATACAAACCCTGCCCGGAAAATGCTTGACGGCATCGGCAAAGGATTCAGCATTCGCCGTTATATAGAAGATTATTCTGCACTTTAAGGAGAAATGAACGTATGAAAATAAGTCCAGGTTTATTTGACGGACATTTTGGCATCGAACGTGAAACTCTGCGTATTGACAAATTTGGCAGACTTGCTCAGACTTCCCATCCCTTTCCTGATGACGACAATATAACCCGTGATTTTTGTGAAAACCAGATCGAGCTTATCACCCCTGTTTGCAGCAGCATAGATCAGGCTCTGGCTTCCCTTGAAGAACTGGATAAACGCACTGCTGAGAAGCTTGAAGAAAACGGCGAAAGCCTCTGGCTCTACAGTAATCCTCCCCATTTCAATAACGAAAATGATATCCCTATCGCCAGATTCTCCGGTACGCTTTCTTCAAAAAGAAGCTACCGTGAAGTGCTGGAAAGAAAATACGGAAAAAAACTCATGCTCTTCTCCGGTATCCATTTCAACTTTTCCTTCACTGATCAGCAGCTTAAGCTCTGGAATACCAGTGGGATCAATGAGCGTGAATTCCGTGACAGCCTGTATCTCAGGCTTTATAAACAACTCATGACTCACAGCTGGCTTATTGTTTACCTGACCGCTGCAAGTCCTTTTTATGACCTTTCACTTGACAAAGACGGAAAAAAAGGTATAATTAAAAGAGAATTTGCGTCACTGAGAAACAGCTCAAGAGGCTACTGGAATCAGTTTATTCCTGTTCTTGATCACAGCAGTATCCAGTCATTCTGTGACAGCATTATCAGCTATATAAACAAAGGTATGCTGTTTTCTGCCAGTGAGCTTTACCTGCCTGTGAGACTTAAACCAAAAGGGCTCAATACCATCGAAGCTCTCCGTGATTTCGGTGTTGACCATATTGAACTGAGAATGTTCGACCTTAATCCCCTTTCCCCTTTAGCTATTGACAGCAGGGATCTGGAGTTTGCACATTTGCTTATACTATATCTCATTTCTCTGCCTGATATATGCTTTGACCAGGAACAGCAGAAAACTGCTGTTATTACTCATCAGAATGCCGCTCTCATCGAACCCGGTCATGAACTGGCTGAAAAGGCTGAAAGCATTCTGAATGACATGAGTGACTATTTTTCAGACTACAGCCATGCCGCTGATATTGTATGCTTTGAAAAGTCTAAACTCAAAAACGGCAGACTGTGCAGCAGTATTGACCAGAAAGATATTTACAGATAAAGGTGATGATATAATTATGTGCGAGCTTCTTGGCTTTACCTCAGCAAAACCAACTGATATCTCAGATTATCTCCTGGAATTTTTTTCCCACAGCATAAGACACCCCCACGGCTGGGGCATCATGCGTGAAAATAATGGAAGAGAGATATTCAAGGAACCTGTCAAAGCCTGTGACAGCAGTCTTCTGCCATCAGTTATTAAATCCACTCCGCCCCAGAAAACTGCCCTTGCACATATCCGTTTTGCAACTGTAGGCTCTATCAAAGCTGCAAACTGCCACCCCTTTACTGCTTCTGACAACTCCGGCAGAGAATGGACCCTTATCCATAACGGTACTGTCTTCTCCGGCAGAAATACCCACAGATATGCTGCTGTTCAGTCCGGCGATACCGATTCCGAAAGACTCTTCCTCTCAATGATGGACAGGATAAACTCACAGCTGGAAAAAGGGATCCCCAGTGAAAGAGCAAGATTTGAAATGATCAATGACTTCATTGTTGAAAATTCCCCCAGGAATAAGCTGAACCTGATGATCTATGACGGCGACTTGCTGTATGTTCATAAGAATCTGAAAAATACCCTTAGTTTCCGCAGACTTGGCAGCAGCTCCATACTATTCGCCACCTCGCCTGTATGCGGCGGTGAATGGGTGCCATTTCCCATGGCTCAGGTCATTGCTTATAAAAATGGCAGAGAGGTACTGCGTGGAGTCCGGCACAAGGGAGTATTTGTTCCGACCCTTGAATATGTTACTGCAATGGACGCAATGTATATTTAATTATGACATTTAATTCTAATAAGGGAAGGTGCTGTTATGTATAATTTTTTTGGTTGGGAAAATGCTGATGTTCCTGCAATAAACAGTGAATATAAAGGTATTGGCGACCCAAAAATGCTCTATGATGCTCTGTCTCATATCTGGTGCAGATACACCTGCGCCCCAAGACTTCGCCAGGATTGGAGCGAGGAAAACATTACCCTCGGTCAATGCTCTATAACCGCATTCCTTGCTCAGGATATTTTCGGCGGCAAGGTTTACGGTATACTCCGTCCAGGCGGAAATTTCCATTGCTATAACGTGGTGGGAAATTCTGTCTTCGACCTCACCAGTGAACAGTTCGGCAGTGAAAAGCTGAACTATACCAATAATCCGGAACAGCTCCGTGAAGTCCATTTTGCAAAGGAAGAAAAATTTCAGCGATATGTATACCTTTGCGCTGAACTGAAAAAATATACACAGGAAAAATTCTGAAACTTGTCCGCAGAGCTGTTCTGCGGATTTTTTGTTGACAATCAGGAATTTTTGATGTATAATCATAGATAATATATCAACATTTTTCACATTATTTGTTGACTTCGACATATTACTCTTCTGAAAGGACGAATATCTATGATCAAATTTATATCTATGGTTTCAGCTGCTGCGATCACACTTTCTCTTATCCCAGCATCTTTTTTCCTGAGTTCACAGGCTGCACTCGCTGATTCCGGTCTTAATTACAACGAAAGCACTGATATTATCTCAGACTCCTGCGACAGCGGCTACACCTCTTCCCTTTGGATAAAATGTGAACCCGGTAAAAACTGGACCACCAGTGTCACTCACTATTCTCTGCTGCTTATTGGCATTGGCGGCTATTCCTCGGCAATGAACAAAAACGGCACAGACTATGATCTTGATGAAGCTTTTTTTCAGGGACTTGAGGGAACCCTTAGTTCTGCAAGAGCTAACGGCGTTACAGTAGGTCTTCGTTTCCGCTACGATGACAACGGCTCCTCAAATCCTGAGCCGGACAGCTTCGACAAGGTACTGGATCACATCAGCCAGATCGGTGAAAGCGGTCTCCTTGAAAAATACTCTGATGTCATTTCTTTTGTGGAAACCGGATTTGTTGGCAGCTGGGGCGAACAGTGGGGCGGTAAATACACTGACCTGCCCAGCAAAGCGATCGTCCTTGACCGTTTCCTTTCAATTGTTCCGGATCCTACTCCTGTGCTTGTCCGTACACCTAATACATTCCGGCAGTGGCTGTCGGATTTCTGCGGTATATCTACATCTGCAAAGGATATGTCTTACAGTATATCTGACCCTGAGCTGGCTGCAAAGGCTTCCCGTGTGGGTCTTTACAATGACGGTTATATGGGTTCGGATTCAGACCTCGGAACTTATTCCGACCGCACCGGCGAAACTGCATGGCTTTCTTCTGCACCTTCCTATGGCGGTGAGTTTTCCGGCAGCGATGAATGGCGTTTGAAATACACCACCTGGCAACCGGAATTTGCTTTGAAGGAAATGTATTATACTAACCTTCTGCGTATCAACAGCAATATCTACAAAACTAAAACTGCCTCCGCCAGCTTCGATTCTCAGGCTGATGCTCAGGCAAAACTCGATTCAATAGCTAAGCTTTACTCTGACTGCGGTCTCGCTTACTATGACTTTGGCGGTACTATAACTCAGGAAAACGATAAGTATACTGCCAGCTGGAAATGGATCGGCTACGATGACTTCACCTTCGATGCCGACCTGGACAGCAAGCTTGGTGTTTCCTGCGACAACAGCGCATTCTACGGTCAGGATGTATGGACTTTCATTCGTGCCCATCTCGGCTACAGATTTGTCCTCAGAAGCTGCAAGCTCACAGATACTGCTGCCCCCGGCGGTAAGCTGGATCTGGATTTTACTGTGGAGAATACCGGTTTTTCTGAAGCTCCCCGCTCAAAGGAAACTGAAATACTTCTCTCCGACGGCAAAACTGTATATACCTTCACAACCGATATAAATGCAGCAAACTGGCTCAGTGCGTCAACCGATCATGAGTCGCTGTCAATTGATCTGCCTGAAACTCTCCACGGCGGAGAATGGAAAGTTTATCTGCGTATTTCTGACCCTAACCCAGATGCAAAATATGACACTCATTTTGCTGCTAAATTTGCCAACGCTGATTTGCAGTTCAATGATACCCTCAAAGCAAATCTTTTGGGAAGCATCAGTATCACCGGTGAAGCAGACCCGGAAGAGCCTGATGTATCTGATGAAAGACCTGCTGGTGTGTATCTCTCAGAAGAGCCTGTCCCAATTACTGAAACTGAAAAGGCTGAACTGCTTCCTTCTCCTTATAAATTCACTGAGGACGGACACTATGGCTTTACATTTGTATACAGGATAGACGGCACTTCTTCACCTATCAGTATCGGTGACTGGTATGCCGGCTTCACTGTTGACGGTAATAACTACGGCAGCGCTTATACTACCTACGGCATAAATACAAGAAATCAGGAAATAACTGAAAACGGTCTGTATGCTCTTCATATTCCATTTTATGGCTGCGCTTTCAACTGTACATCTGCTACAGCCGGTTCAAGCAGCATTAACAGCCTTTCCTTCAATGACAGCAGAAACTATTGGAGCGCTGATACATTTACACAGCTGAACGGTGTATCCGGCGCTGCTATAACACCTGTAGCATTTCTTGAAGGTGGTCCGGAGGGATATTCTGTAACATATCATCTCGCTGACAAAGACGTAACATATACCGGTGATATCGGCTTCACCGACGATCTCTCCCAAAGTATTGAGAATAAAAAGCTGGTGTCTGCACTGTCACTGCTGAAAGAAAATGTTCCGGATACTATAACTGACTCTAACGGCAATATCTGCTCACTTTCCGGCTTCACCACAAAAAAAGGCGACAAGAGCTGCATTATCAGCGAAAACTTCCCTGCTGCTGGTAATATTCAGCTTTATCCTTACTATGAGATCAGCCGTGACAGCAATGCCCTTAATTCAATTATAGCTTCTCTTTCCAATGGAAAAGACAGCAGCGGTGTCCGTTATGTCATCAACGGCGATACCGCATCAGCCGGTGACGGCGGCGATTGGGAGAACAACAGCGGTCTTGCCGGCGGTTCTTCAATTCTTATCCCTGCAATCGTTACCGCTGACGGCAAGTCCTGTACCGTCACTAAAATTGGAGCAAATGCTTTTTCCAGCTGTACATTCCTTGAAGAGATAACTCTCCCCAACACAATAAATACAGTGGGCGAAAATGCCTTCTACAAAGGTACTGTTATCTATGTTTATGAGACAAGTCCTGTGCTTGACCAGCTTTTGGCTGAGGGATACACCGTTGTAACTCTTCCTGCCAGCTCAATTGCAGGCGATGTCAATGCTGACGGCAAGGTGAATGCTGCCGATCTTGTTACAATGAAAAAATGGCTTCTTTCCGAGAAAAATGCCGTCCTCGCCGACTGGAGAGCCGGTGATCTCTGTGCAGACGGCATGATCAACACTTATGACTTTATTCTGCTGCGGAAACTCCTGACAGATAGAAGCGGGATTTAATGCGGAATGCGTAATGCGTAATTCGTAATTATTTCAAGCCGTCCCTGTAATCATATAATATTGAATCTATATTAATTACGCATTACAAATTAAACTCTAATTTATCTCAGCAGCCATAATAAATATTAACGCCCATGAGTTTTTTACCGCTCATGGGCAGATTTTTTATCCGGACACTCGTCTTATCCACTCCGGAGTTTTGTCTGTTAAGCACAAAGCATCAGCTGCGTTTTTGTGCAGTCATACAAAGATTCTATTTTTTTCGTCTTTTTTGCATTCTTAAATCACTATAGGTTGACAATAAAAATCGAGGAGGTCTTTGCATGAAAAAACTACTCTCAATTTCTGCTGCACTTGCTTTATTTTTGTCAGCTGTTTCATGTTCAGAAAAAAAGCCTGAGTCCAGCTCTGAGCTTGTGCAGCCAGTCACTGTCAGTCAAACCCTTTACAGGGAGACTCGTCTTTCACTGCCGGAAAACTATACAGGAAGTTCAGGTCTGCTTTACGATGACAATATCGGTCTGCGGTGCTTTTACTATGATGATAAATACTCTTTTTATACTGCCTTTTATGACGAGAAAAATGAGCTTATCAAAACTATGGACATTCCTCTTGAAGAGGGTGAATCTCTCTCAGATTTTACTGCCGAGGAAAACGGCGGATTCTGTGCGCTTTGCGTGAAAACAACTGCGCCAGAGGGTGTTTCACCGGACAGCGATGATTATTACAGCAAACTGGAAAAAAGCTTTTCCGTCAAGCATTTTTCATCAGAAAACCTATTGATAAGCACTGATGAATTAGAAGGCATCAGCGATTATCTCGACCCGGAAAGAGGCTTCATAATGGGCTTTTCTCTCTGCGGAGATAACTATTTGCTGGCAATTGACAGCAGAACTCTGCTCATTGACAAAAGCGGTCAGGTTATTGACAGCGTTGATACGGTCTCCAATGATTATTTCATGGGAACTGCTGACGGAAAACTGCTATATATCGACCCTATGGGATTCTTCAAGCTTACTGATTCTCTTTCCATTCCTGATAAAAACAAGCTTGAAAAGACTGATTCATTGTCACGTCCGCCGATAGCCGGCACCGGAGATTTTCTGTTTTATCTTAACATCGGCAAAGGTTTAAGCGGAATGACTGCAAACGGCGATCTTGTCGAAGTCGCCGACCTGAACAGCTCAAATATTCTCACCTCTGAAATTAATCATATCTGCTCCGGAGGTGACGGCAGATTCTTTATCACCGGCTTCAAAAATGCTCCCTATATTTCGGTTCTTGATGTACTTCCTGAAAATTATACCGAAAACAGAAGCACTATAATCGTTGGCATTCACAATACGATCAACAGTTCAGACCGGGACATGGGTACAGAATTTTCCCGTCTCAACGATCAGTACACCGTTGAGTTCCGGGAATACGCCTTTGACCGTGACGACCTTAAAACCGATATCCTCACCGGCGATCCCCCTGATGTTTATATCTATACTGGTATTGATGAAATGTACAATTATGTCAATATGGGAGCTTTTGCGGAGTTTGATGAGCTGCATGAAAAATACGGCGGTATGGATTCCAGTGTATTTATGCCAAATGTAGTGAAGGCGCTGCAATGCAGGGGTGGTCTTTACACCATGAGCGAACGGTTCGACGTAAATCTGAACATTGCCAAACGCAGCATCGTTCCCCGTGAGCTGAGCAACTGGAGCATGGAGCAGTTCATGGAAATTGCCGAAAATATGCCGGAGGGAATGTATCTGGGCGCCCATGAAGTCTTTGACACCCGTGAGCGAGTGTTTAATTATCTTGTACTGCTGAATTTTTGCGAATGGATCGACCTCGAAAACTCTTCCTGCAATTTTGACAGTGATGAATATATTAAGGTATTGGAGTTTTGCCGTGATGTTCCGCTTCTTGACCCCCGTACCGAGAGCTATTACTCAGACACAACAGAAGAGCAGAGAGGACTTGACACTGAAGCTGAATTCTATATGCTGGGAAAGGAGCAGACTCTAATCGGCGGTGACAGCTATGACGGAACAATTTCGCATATTATAGGAATGATCTCTGCTTATGATATGCGACCGGAGGACATTACGCTGCTCTATCCACCCAACAGCTCAGGCAGAGGGAATATCAGTATGCAGGATACTTATTCTGTCATTGCCAATGGTAATAACGTAGAAGGAGCATGGGATTATCTGAACTTTGTTTTCAGCTATGAAAGACAGACGACACCTTTCTGGCATTTTGGTATTCCAACAAGAAAAGATGCCTTTGATGTATATATCGAAAGAGCTTATGAGGAACTTAATGACCCGGATATTGAGCCAATTCAGAGCGGCTACAATAACTATACATACGAAGTGAAAAAAGGCATTTCCCGTGAGGATATGGACTATTTTGCTGACATGATTAGAAACTGCTCCAATTATCTTTCCGGATACAGTGAAATAATAACCATTGTTTATGAAGAATATCAGTCTTTCATGGCAGGAGATATCACAGCTCAGGAATGTGCAGAGCGAACTCAGAGCCGTGCCGAAATTCTTCTCAGTGAACAAAGCTGATTTCAAAAAGCAAGATATGGTGCCGTCAAAGCATTCTTTTTCATGACTATTGCCAGAATCCTGAAAGTATGATATAATACCTCCGGAGGCGATAATATGGAGATAGAATATATTCATGAGCCGACTGACTTGCAGTGCGGTCAGGCTGTTCTTGCAATGATAATTGGCTGCACTGCTGAGGATATTTGCAAAGAGCTTAACAATTACTGTGAAACAAATCTCAAAGAAATGAAAAACACTCTCCGCCGACATGGATTCAGCATCAGTGATGAGCGCATACAAGTCCAGGATAAAAATGAACTGCCTGAGCTTTGTATTCTCAGCCTTGAAACTCCACGTTGCTGGCACTGGTCATTGTATCATTATGGTATTTTCTATGACCCGGAGCATGGTGTCATGAACGATTTTCCTGCCAGCAAAAGACGGTATTTCTGGAAAGTCAGTCAGGGATAAGCTCCTGACTGCGGTTATTTCTCCTGATATCCTCTGCATATCCTGATGCAGGCGTGTATATAAAAAAGCCCGGAATTTCCGGGCTTTCATCTTTTTTATTCAACTGTAACGCTCTTTGCAAGATTTCTCGGCTTGTCAACATCATATCCCTTTGCAACTGAAACATAATATCCCAGAAGCTGAAGCGGAACAACTGAAAGACTGCCTGCAAAATGCGGATCGGTCTGAGGAATGTAAACTGTAAAATCAACAAGGTCTTCAATGTTATAGTTACCATAGGTGGTAAGACCCATAAGTGAAGCTCCACGGGATTTTACCTCTTCCATATTGCTTACGGTTTTTTCATACAGGCTGGGCTGAGTGAGAATACCAATAACCAGTATACCGTCCTCAATAAGACTGATCGGTCCATGCTTAAGCTCACCGGCAGCATATGCTTCGGAGTGGATATAGCTTATCTCCTTCATCTTAAGGCTGCCTTCAAGACCTATAGCATAGTCAATACCTCTGCCGATGAAGAATGCGTCCTTTGAACCAGCCAGCTTATTTGCAAACCACTGGATACGCTCCTTGTCTTCGAGGATCTTTGTGATCTTGTCCGGGATAGTGTAAAGCTCAGTGATAAGCTCGGAGCAGGTTTTTTCGTCCATTTCACCTCTTGCTTTGGCAAAACCGATAGCAAGAAGATATCCTGCGATCAGCTGAGTGCTGTAAGCCTTGGTGGTGGCAACGGAGATCTCTGGACCGGCAAGCGTGTAAAATACATTATCCGCTTCACGGGCAATTGATGAACCTACAACATTTACGATACCCAGTGTCTTTATGCCTTTTTCTTTAGCTCTTCTCAAAGCTTCAAGACTGTCAGCAGTCTCACCGGACTGGCTGATTATGATAACAAGACTGTCCTTGACCAGCTTCATCTTCCTGTATCTGAACTCCGATGCAAGCTCAACACGGACCGGGATAGATGTATAATCTTCAATTACATACTGCACTGCCATTCCTACATGATATGCTGAACCGCAGGCAACTATATATATCTGGCTGATACTCTGCATTGCTTCATCAGTCAGACCAATGGAATCAAAGTTGATCTTTCCGTCCTTGACAACAGAATTGATAGTATCCTTTATAACCTGAGGCTGTTCGTGGATCTCCTTGAGCATGAAATGTTCATAGCCGCCTTTTTCAGCTGCTTTAGCATCCCATTTGATCTCGACAAGATCTTTGCTTATCTCTTCACTGTCGATATTATAGAAAGTTACCTTTCCCTTTTCAAGCTTAGCGATCTCACGGTTTCCGATATAGTAAACATTTCTGGTATACTTAAGTATAGCCGGAACATCTGATGCAACATAGGTCTCACCGTTGGCGATGCCAATTATCATCGGGCTGTCCTTGCGTGCAGCATAGATCTCGCCGGGATAATCCCTGAACATTACACAAAGTGCGTATGAACCACGAATGCGTACCATAGCACGGGAAATTGAATCTATCGGACCCAGACCGTACTTTTTGAAATAATAATCTATCAGCTTTACTGCCACCTCAGTGTCAGTCTGAGAATAAAATGAGTAACCGCTCTTGGTGAGCTTTTCCTTAAGCTCCTGATAATTCTCGATTATACCGTTATGTACACCGATAACATTCTCATCATCGCTGGCATGGGGGTGAGCATTGATGGTTGAAGGCTCGCCATGAGTAGCCCAGCGTGTATGACCTATACCGCAGCTGCCATGGACAGCATTGCCTTCATTGGTCATTTCCTTAAGAACCTTGAGTTTACCCTTTGCCTTAACGATCTCCGGTTCTTTATCGCCGTCACGGACAGCGATGCCGGCTGAATCATAACCTCTGTATTCAAGCTTTGAAAGTCCGTCCAGCAGTATCGGAGCCGCCTGACTGACACCGGTAAATCCGACTATTCCGCACATAATCTATCTTACCTCCTGTAATATTTCATTTATTAAAGTATAATTCTGCACACATTTATACTATCATATTATATCCCATTTCATTACTTTTGTCAACTGTTTTTTTACAGTTCCTCATACCAGCTCCTGAACTCTTAAGGATATAAGTTGACAAAATATGAATATAATGATATAATATTTTTGTTGAAATATTATATCAAGAAGAGGTAAAAAATGAAGAGAATATACTACAGTACTGCTCAGGACGGATTCTATGGTGCTTACTTTCCAAATCCCTCCCCCACCTCAAAGGCTGTTATCCTCATGCTGGGTGACAAAATAGACGATCTCATGGCGAAAATGGGAGTGAAATGGCTTCACGCTCAGGGCTGCAATGTGCTGACAATGGCACCTGAAACCAAAGACTACTCTTTCCACGAATTTAAAATTGAATTCTTTGAGGAGGCAATCAGCTGCCTAAGAAAAAACAGAAATGTGAAGTTCGGGATTTTCGGCGCTTCAACTACCGCTATGGCTGCCCTTGCTGCTTCATCGCTTATCCATGATCTCACCCTGACTATCGCATTGTCTCCCTCAGATTTCATAATGGAAGGCTTCTTCCGTGACGGTCTGGACGGTGCTGCTGAAAGACCCGGAAACTACATTTCTTCCCTCTCATATCACGGCAAAGGTCTGCCATTTCTTCCCTATGCTTACCGTCACCCGGAATATGGAAAAAAACTTAAGGAGGAAGCAAAGCGCAGAGGTGACATGGCTGCTGCAAGAGATCTGTTTGACCGCTCAGAAGAGCTTTGTCCTGTAACCGAAGAGATGAAGATCAAGGTTGAAAACATCAAGGGAAAAATTGCACTTGTAGGAGCCAGGGACGATTCTCTCTGGGATACCTGCCGGTATATAAAACGTATGGCTGACAGACTCAGGCATACTCCCCATGAATGCAAATGTGCTGCTCTCGTTTATGAATACGGCTCACACCTGGTTCTTCCGCAGTCTATGCTGGAAACTATCCTGCCATTCGGTTCTTCTCTCATTCTGAGATTCACTTTCAAAACCCTTCGTGAGCACCCTGCTGAATGTAAAAATACAAGAATTGATATCGACAGAAAACTCCGCAGGATAATCAAAGACTGGTAATACCATAAATATATCTGTCAATCAGGAGATGATCTTATGTTATATGAATTAAAAAATGATAACCTTTCTTTCACCGCTGATACCTTCGGCGCTGAGCTTCATTCCCTTAAGCTTAACGGTCTTGAGTACCTATGGCAGTGCGGTGATTCATGGAAACGCTATGCTCCGGTACTCTTTCCATTCATATGCTCACCAAAAAACAATGAGTACCGTGCAGACGGTAAACTCTTCAAAATGAAGGCTAATCATGGTTTTGCCCGTGACCTTGAATTTGAACTTCTGGAACAAAACAGCACCGGCATTTCATTTATTCTTCATTCAAATGATATTACCCTTGCCCAGTATCCCTATGACTTTGAGTTTATTGTGAAATATACCCTTCTGGCTGACGGTGTGAACGTTGAAAATATCGTCCGCAATACCGGTGATAAGCCTATGTATTTCTACATCGGAGGTCACCCTGCTTTCAATTGTCCCCTATCTGACGGCGAGACATTTGAAGACTATTACGTTGAATATGAAAAGAACGAGCATATCACCCGCAATATTAATAATTCCGATGTTACCCTTGTTGAAAACGGAAATATTCTTCCTCTGACAAGAGAGCTTTTCGACTATGATTCTATCCCTGTTGCTCAGCCTAATTCAAAAAAGATCAGTCTCAGGTCTGAAAAGTCTGAACATTCCGTCACCGTTGATTTTCCGCAGTCTGAATGTATAACGATATGGTCTCCAACCGGCGACAGAAACGCTGCTTTCCTCTGCCTTGAACCCTGGACAAGTGTTCCAACTTATTTTGACGATGATGAAATGGATATCGAAAAGAAGGCTCATGCCATTAAACTTGACTCCGGCAAATCTTACAGCTATGCCTATTCCATTCATCTTTCCTGAAAACATTGATAACTGTTATGCTCCGAAATAAACCGAATATATTCCGGGAGTATTTCTTCTGCAATTCCGCACAAATACTCTTGACTTTTTGATCCAAAAATGTTATAATCATATAGGACATTGTCCAGATATAAGTGTGTTAATTTAAATGCACATTTTAAAACGGAAAGGTGTTGTTTAAAAAATGGGAAAATTTGTTATCAAGGCTTCCGGCTCAGGCTATTCTTTCAGCCTTAAAGCCACAAACGGTCAGGTAATCGCTTCCGGCAGCAAGGTGTATAACGACCTTGAAAGCGTCAAGGCTGCTATCGCTGACATCACTGCTGCTGCTCCAGGTGCGGCACTCGAAGATCAGACCGCAGAGGGCTTTGCTGTTCAGGCTGCTCCAAAGTTTGAGGTATATACCGATAAGGCAGGCGAAACACGTTTTCGTCTTAAGGGTGCGGATGACGGGATCCTTGCTGTCAGCGAGGGTTATGCAAGAAAAGACAGCTGCCTTAATGGTGTTGAAAGTGTCCGCAAAAACTCAGCTGATTCTGAGATAGTTGAATCTGAAGAATAAATATTTTCCGCCGGCTTTGGATAGACCACTGTTCGGCGGTTTTTTTATAACTCCTGTCCCCGTTTTTTTTCTCAGCTTAACTCCTGCTGTTTACAGAGTTCAGGATACAGCAGAGGCTTCTGTTTCCTGTAAAAAATCATCTGTATTTCTCTGTAAAAAATGTTGATCAGAAAAATATCTGCTGACTGTATGAAAATTTGCGAAAACCTCTTTTATTTTCATAATTAATGTGCTATAATAAATAGAGCAAAATCAAATTGCACTTACTGATTCCCGGAGGAAATAATGAAAACTACCAACTACAGATTTACTCGTTTCACAAAGGAACGCTATCTTGCAGCCTTTTTACTGGGTTTTGCTGTGTTTATTGTCACCGCCATACCAGTAATGCTCTGCGAAAAAGGATACTTTATTTACTATGGAGATTATAATGCACAGCAAATCCCCTTCTACGCCCTTGCAAATGACGCTGTCAGAAACGGTCAGCTAGGCTGGAACTGGTATACAGACTTAGGCTCTGACCTGCTGACATCTTATTCGTTTTACCTGATAGGCAGCCCGTTTTTCTGGCTTACTGTGCTGCTCCCCAGGTGGCTTGTGACATATTCAATGCCGGTGCTTCTGGCACTTAAACACGGATTCGCTTCACTCACCGCTTACATCTACATAAGAAAATTCGTCCGAAGCAAAAATGCTGCTCTCACCGGCGGTCTGCTGTATGCTTTTTCCGGTTTCCAGGTATTCAATTTATTTTTCAACCATTTCCATGATGTTACTGCTTTTTTCCCCCTTATGCTTATCGCTATGGAAAATATGATCAACCAGAATAAAAAAGGCTGGTTTGCTGTAACTGTCGCACTCATGGCTTGTATAAACTACTATTTCTTCACCGGTCAGGCTGTGTTTCTGGTGATATACTATCTGGTCAGAATGAAAGCCCCGGACTTCAATACTTCATGGAAAAAATTCTTCCTGCTGGCTTTTGAAGCCATAATCGGAACAGCAGCTGCTGCGTTTATACTTCTACCGTCAGCGCTGCTTATTATCGGCAACGATCGTGTTAACAATCCGCTGTTCGGTCTGAACGCAGTGATATACCCTGACAAGACCCTTATCCCAAGAATTATACAGACATTTTTTATGCCGTGTGATATTCCGGCAAATCCTAACCTCTTTACCTCAGAATATGAAAAATGGGCTTCAATAGGCGGTTATCTCCCGGTGTTCTCAATGATCGGAGTTATAACCTTCATGAGGACACGAAAAAAACACTGGGCTTCAAAATTTACCGCAATTATTGCTGTTTTCGCTGCTATTCCTATTCTCAACAGTCTTTTTCAGGCTGCTAACGGCTACTACTACGCCCGCTGGTTCTATATGCCGATCCTCATTCTCTCAATGATGACTGCCCAGGTCATCGACGATGAAGAGGCTGATGAACGTCCGGCTGTTAAAATCAATATCGCCGTTCTTATCGCCTTCGGTCTCATTGCTCTTATCCCAACTAAAAATGACAAGGGTCAGATCAAATGGTTCAGCCTGCCTGATAGTATCCTGTATTTTGCTGTTCAGCTGGCGGTGGCTGCTGCCGGACTGACTGCCGCTGTAATTCTGTTCAGGCTTAAACGCAAAGGCAGAGAATTCCAGACAGCTGCCGTATGGGTCACAGCTTTTGCATCTGTGATCTGCATTTTCACTGCATCACTTTACGGTGCTGTCACACCCTCTGATGCCAAAGAATATGCAGCCGCTGCTATAAATGGCAGAGAAAATCTGTACGAGCAAACCAGCGAGGACAATTTCTTCCGTATTGATATTTCCGAGGACTGCGATAATTATTCAATGCTTTGGCAAGTTCCGAATATACGGGCATTTCAGAGTGTTGTCGAGCCTTCGATAATGAGATTTTATCAGACTGTCGGCGTGGGCAGAGATGTGGCTTCAAGAGCCGATCTTACACATTATACCCTCCGTGGTCTTCTGTCGGTTAAATACTATTACGATGAAAAAAATAAAGACAATGAAAATGATAAAGATGCTGCGGATATAGAAGATGAGCTGCCAGGATTTGAGCTGGTCAGCGAAAATGATCATTTCCGGATATATGAAAATAAACTCTATATACCCATGGGCTTCGGATATGACAAGTGTATTTCTGCTGAAACTGCCAGCAGCAAAGAAACTGCATTGAAGGAAAAACTTCTCATTCAGGCTCTCGTTCTCAGCGATGAACAAATTGAGAGATATTCCGATATTATCACTGTTCTCCCTGACAACAAAACCAATATCTCCACCAAAAATACCTACGAAACTGCCTGCCGTGAAAAACAGCAGAATTGTGCAAGCTCCTTCACCTTCGACTCAAAAGGCTTTGAGGCTCAGATAGAACTCGAAAAGCCAGAGCTGGTATTTTTCAGCGTGCCATACAGCAAAGGCTGGTCAGCTCAGGTAAACGGTGAAGATGTTCAGGTCGAAGAGGTTTCCTTCGGAATGATGGCTGTAAGAGCTGAAAAAGGAAATAATTCGATCGTATTCACTTACCGTACACCCGGACTTGCTTTAGGTCTTCTGATATCCGGCGTCAGTGTTCTGATATTTTTCATTTATATTATTATTTCATTGAAAACCCGAAGAAAGAATGAACTTACAATATCCGGTACCTATAACTACGCTTCCTGCACTAAGGTCACTGCTTCAGAAGCTTACTGTTCTCACCTGTTCAATAAATAAAGGAGTTGTTTTAAATGCATTTAGAAGAAAAAACTATCGACAGTACCGTCGTTTACGAAGGAAAGATCTTCACGATCACTCACGATAATGTTGAGCTGGAAAACGGCTGCACCGCTGTAAGAGATGTTCTGCTCCACCACGGCGGAGTATGCGTTATTCCAGTGACTGATGACGGACAGATATTTCTTGTGAAGCAGTTCCGCTATCCATTCAGAACTGCGACCCTGGAAGTGCCTGCCGGCAAGCTCGAAAAGAATGAAGACCACGCTCAATGCGGTAAACGTGAGCTGCTTGAAGAAACTGGCTGCACCTGCGAGGATTATATCTATCTTGGCGAAATGCTGCCGACACCGGCATATAACTCTGAGATAACCTATATGTATATGGCAAGAAAGCTCAGCTTCGAGAAACAGTCCCTTGACCCGGATGAATTCCTTGACGTTGTGAAAATGCCGCTGTCTGAGGCTCTTGAAAAAGTTATGGACGGCTCTATCCGTGACGGAAAAACCCAGATCGCTATCCTTAAGGCTGCAAGAATACTCGGTATCTGAAAACGGAGGAGCTGTCATGAAGTCAATCAAACTCAACAGAAATAATTCAAAGCTGCTCGGCAGAACCTTAGACGGCAATGGTATTCTCAGGCTCATTCAGTCCGGTACAGGTGCTGAATTTGTATTCACCGGAAAAAAACTTAAGATAACCATCGGCTGTGATGAATACTCTTTCCGTGACAATGCAA
This sequence comes from uncultured Ruminococcus sp., assembly GCA_946537565.1. GTDB lineage: Bacteria > Bacillota > Clostridia > Oscillospirales > Ruminococcaceae > Ruminococcus. The sequence goes on from CAMNFW010000002.1 coordinate 23,239, forward strand.
GGACTAATTTCCCCAGAGCTGCAATTCTCGTTGACGGAAGATTTATCGTAAAAAAAGTCATCGAAAACCGCCGGGAGGAATATATTGTCATCGACAGTCCTGTGACAGTGACGAAAACCGTTCGTATCATCAAGCTTTCTGAAGCTGCCTTCTCAATTGCTGAGGTCATGCCAATCGAAACTGATGATGCCGCCTACATTTTCCCTGCCCCGGAAAAATCTCTTAAAATAGAAATCATCGGCGATTCTATCACCTGCGGATACGGAGTCGATGACAGCAATATCCAATCGGATTTTGCCACCGAAGCTGAAAACTGCATGAAGGCTTATTCATACCTCACCGCCCAGCTTCTTGATGCCGATTACAGTCTTTTCTGCTACAGCGGCCACGGTCTCATCAGCGGTTATACACCGGATGAAACAAGAAATACCCGTGAGGTCATTCCCCCTGAATATTACGATACATACGGCTATTCCTACGGCTGTGCCGGCGATCAGCACTCTCATGAGATCCCGTGGGATCACAGATTGTTCAAGCCCAATGTTATACTCATTAATCTCGGTACAAACGATGACAGCTACTGTCAGAAAAACAGTGCCGCTTACGATGAATACACCGAAAAGCTTACGATCTTCCTGCGTAAGGTCAGAAGCCGCTGGCCTGATGCTCATATCATTTTCTGTCTCGGAATAATACCTGTTGAAATTTACCCTTATGCTGTTAAGGCTGTGCGTCAGCTTCACGACGATAAGATCTATACTTTCAAGTTCAAAGCTCAGAACGGCTGGCTGGGCTATGGTTCAAACTGGCACCCCTCAGAAGATACTCACAAATGTGCTGCTGAGGAAATCAGCGCCTTTATCAAAACTATTATCAATAAATAAAAGGAGTCGATATTATGGAATATACATACAAAACAAAAATGGTCTGTGCAAGAGAGATCAACTTCAATATCAATGGAGATGTAATTACTAATATCTCTTTCAACGGCGGCTGCAACGGCAACCTCAAAGCCCTTTCAAAAGTGCTGGACGGCTGGACTGTTGAAGAGATCGAAAATAAACTCAAAGGCAATACCTGCGGTTTCAAGCCTACTTCCTGTGCAGATCAGCTCTGCCTTGCGGTTCGTGAGGCTTACACAAAGCTGAATTCTAAAGACTGAAGGTGAGCAGATGACTGACAGATCGGATGCTCTTAAACTGGAAAATCAGCTTTGTTTTCCGCTGTATGCCTGTTCAAGAGAGATCATAAAAAAATATCGTCCCTACCTGGAGGAAATCGACCTGACCTACACTCAGTATATCACCATGATGGTTCTCTGGGAGGAGCATAAGGTCAGCGTTAAAGAACTGGGAAAAAAGCTTTTTCTGGATTCAGGCACTCTTACTCCTGTGCTGAAAAGCCTCGAATCCAAAGGCTTTATCAAACGCTACCGCAGCTCTGAGGACGAAAGAATATTGCTGGCTGAGATCACTGAAAAAGGTACTGCCCTTAAAGAAAAAGCCGCCGATATTCCAGAAAAAATCGGCAGCTGCATCAAGCTCAGCAAGGAAGAAGCTATGTACCTGTACATGACACTCTACAAAATACTCGGCAGCACAAATGAATAAGCTAAAACCCGGAGAGTTTCAAAAACTGCTCCGGGTTTTCTCTATAAGTCAAATTTTTTCTCATTAAAGCTGTATCCGTTTTCATCAAGTATATATTCATTTCCGACCCCTGAAACGATCCTTTTGCCATTGTCTGTAAAGGTGTAAACAAATGAATCACTCAATCCTTCCGAGAATAACAGATGCTTCTGCATTCATTATATCATATGCCGTCAATGAATTCAACAGGGATTTAACTGCATACTGCAAAATATTCAAAAGATAGAAATCAAATGCTTAAATTATGACATTTTAAGTTTAAAATAATAGTTAAGAACTGTCCGCTGCTGTTAACCTATTCGTCCAGCATTTGCAGAGGAAAATCTTTCAACAAGTAAAACGGATATAAAATCTGATACCGGATTTTCAAATCCAGCATCAAGGTGATACAATCATTTTTTTATTATGAATTTCAATTTTACTCTGCTGCCGGCAGATTTTTCCAGTGATTATTCTTCATTGTTCAGCCAATAATATCCTCATAGGAGGAATGGCTGAACATGGCATACAATAAAGTGGTTATATCAGGTATAAATACCTCTGAGCTGGAAGTGCTTAAGGAAAACGAAAAAATGGCTCTGCTGCGTGAGATCAAGGCTACCGGCAGCAAGCAGGCAAGAGATAAGCTCATAAAAGGAAATCTGCGCCTCGTCCTCAGCGTTATTCAGCGCTTCACAGGCAGAGGTGAGGATATCGACGATCTTTTTCAGATAGGAGTTGTAGGTCTTATCAAGGCTATCAACAATTTCGACCTGACTAAAGAAGTGCGCTTTTCCACATACTGTGTCCCGATGATCGCCGGTGAACTGAGAAGATATCTCCGGGACAGCGGTCAGGTCAAGGTCAGCCGCTCTCTGCGTGACCTTGCCTATAAAGCGATCCAGGCAAGAGAAAGACTCACTTCCCAGAATCAGCGTGAACCGGATATTGATGAAATTGCTGCGGAATTAGGCGAAAAACGTGCAGATGTGGTTATTGCTCTCGAAAGCATCAGCGACCCTATCTCATTGTATGAGCCGGTTTATTCAGATGCTGAGGACACAATGTATATTCTCGATCAGATCGGTGACAAAAATGATGTTGAAAGCTGGATGGAGGAACTGAGCATTCGTGATGCTATAAAACAGCTCGGCGAACGTGAACGTGAGATCCTGTATCTCAGATTCCTTAAGGGCAAAACTCAAATGGAAGTTGCTAAGGAGATCGGCATTTCACAGGCTCAGGTTTCAAGGCTGGAAAAAGGTGCTATCAACCGTATAAAAAGCGGAAATATCTGACATTTTTCCGGTCTTTTACTTTCTCCGGATAACTGCCTTGCGCTACAGACAGAATGCTTTACAGATGCCTCTCCTTCTTCTGGGGAGGCGCTAAATGTACAGATTTCTCAGGATCAGCAGAATTTCTGCTGTATCATCAAGGCTGTAACAGTATCTATTTTCCAAGCTGTCTGCAAATGTTTTTTTGATATATGATAAAAATCTGCGATCGTCTGTGTAAATCAAAAATTCTTGACAAATCTTTATGCAGGATATATAATTAATGTATAAAGGATTTTTGTAAAGGAGAAATGTTTATGAACTATAAAAAAATTGCTGCTGTATTGTCAGCTCTCGTTATAACTTCAGGCGCAGCAGGCTTTAACTCATTCATCTCAGATACCCCTGCTCATCAGGTATACGCTGAGGATACTGCTGCCGTTGATACCCTCACTATCGCCTATGTCGGCTATACCGCCCCTGTTTCTTTGAATAATACCACCGAAACTCCTCAATGGTACAGCGACGATGAGTCCATTGCGACCGTAAAATCCACCGGTCAGCTCACTGCCGATATCACCGCTGTCGGTGTGGGCACTACATACATCTATGCTCTCCTCAGTAATCAGCTGCTGAAATTTGAAGTAATTGTTGAAGCAGAAGCTCCCGAGGAAAGCAATACAGTTGAACTGGGCACCGTTAATTTCAATTCTCAGCAGAATCAGGCTTCTCCTGAACTGAAAAATATCAAGAACACTGATGCTGTCTGGAGCAGCTCAGATGAATCTGTTGCGACTGTTTCAGCTGACGGTACTATCACTGCTGTTGGAAAAGGTACCTGCACTATAACTGCTCTTTACAATAATATAAGCTACATCATAAATGTGGTTTCTGAATATGACCCCTCGGATATTCAACAGCCTACTGATCCAGCTGAACAGCTGATCGGTACCGTCAACCTTTCTAACTCCACCCCTTCAAGGAAAATCTCTGCCACAGCTCCCGAAGGTCAGACCATTCAGTGGAGCAGCACCGATACCTCCGTTGCCGTTGTAGATGATGAGGGCACTGTCACTGCAAAAGGTTCCGGAAACTGCCGTATCTACGCTGTTATCGGCAATTTCAGATACTACGCTGAAATTGTCTCCACCTATGATCCTTCCCAGAAAATCGAACCAAAAGACCTGGGCGGAATCACTCTAACAAATGAAAAACCCACCTTCCAGGTCACACTGAATTCAGTTCCGGAAGGCGCTGAAATGGTATGGAGCAGCTCTGACGAAAGCATCGCTTCCGTTGATCAGAACGGTCTCGTTACAGGTATCTCCAGCGGAAGCTGCAAGATCAATATCCTTATCAACGGTGCCGAGTATTTCATTACCGTCGATTCAACTGTGACCAAAGAAGGTCAGACTCAGAAAGAATACACCATCTACGGCATCGGCAATACCCTTCAGCTTACTGCTGACAATTTTTCTTCTGCTCCTGAATGGACAAGTCTCAACAAAAAAGTCGCTGTTGTTGATCAGAACGGTCTCGTTACTGCTGTGAGTGAAGGTGAAGCTGTTATCGCTGCCAGCTCCGGAAACTATGCGTTCAGCGTTAAGATAAAGGTATCTGCTGTATCTGAGATACTCTACGGTGACGCAAACCTGGACGAAAAAGTCTCAGTTGCAGATTCTGTTGCTATTTTGCAGCACATTGCCCTTAATGATAAATACGGTCTTAAAGGTCAGGCTCTGCTCAATGCTGACTGCTGTAACCCCGGCGACGGCGTTACCTCAAAGGATGCACTTTCTATCCTTAAGTTAGATGCTAATGTCATCAAATCCCTGCCGGAAAAATAAAAGCTGATCATTTCGCAATGAGGTTAATATGAAAAAAAGATTCCTGATTCCGCTGATGATCATTGCAGTCTCTGCGGTACTGACTGCTGTGGGGAGACTGTGCCAGCCCTTTGCAGATTTTTATGCGGAACACATCTTCCCATACATATCAACACCATATTCATTTATCAGCGGACTGCTGCCGTTTTCACTGGGTGAGATAATGATCATTCTGGGTATACTTCTCGTAATCATCGGTATTCCGCTGATGATAATACTCATAATCGTCAAGAAAAATGCCCGGCTTAAGATCGCTCTGACTTCACTCTGCACGGCACTTTGGGTATTGGCTTTCGTCTTTTCAACCGAAACTCTCAACTGCTTTATTCTCTATGGCTGCACACGTTTTTCAGAACGGTATTTTCAGGAAAAAACACACCCAAAAGAGGAGCTTGTCGATCTCTACGGCAGGCTTATAAATGAGGCAAATGAGCTGGCTGAACAGGTCCCAAGAGATGAAGACGACAGCTTCATGCTTACCA
>CAMNFW010000003.1 GCA_946537565.1 uncultured Ruminococcus sp.
ACCGATTCTGACGGCAATGTAAATACCGTTGAAGGTGCTGTTTTCTCCCGTGATGATATCAAGTTCAAGGGCGTCGGCACTCTCACTGTCAACGGCAATCAGGACGATGCTATCGTTTGCAAGAACGATATCAAGATCTACAACGGCACTATCAATGTAAACGCTGTTGATGACGGTATCAGAGGCAAGGACAGCGTTACTATCGGCAACGATTCTGACACTGATTTCAGCACCCTTAACCTTACTGTAAAGACTTCCTCCGGCGACGGTATCAAGTCCACTGCTACAGACACTGCAACTGATAAATCCTATGGTCTTATCACTATCAACGGCGGTACGATCGACGTAACTGCTTATGCTGACGGAATCCAGGGCGAGCAGGAGGTCACTGTCAACGGCGGTACTATCAACATTAAAACTACCGGTACATCTTCCGGTATGACAGGCTCAGATATTTCAGCAAAGGGAATCAAGGCTGTAGGCTTATACGCTGCTGACGGAACAACTTATCAGAGCGCCGGTATCTTAAATATAAACGGCGGACTGATAACTGTAGATTCTAAGGACGATTGTCTGCACTGCGGCGGTGACGCATACCTCAATGCCGGCAAGCTTAAACTTACTTCCGGTGATGATGCTGTTCACTCTGACAAATCACTCTACGTTGGCGGAACAACAGCTGGCACAGATTATACAAGCCTTGAGGTTTATGTAACAGCTTGCTATGAGGGCTTTGAGGCTGTTTACATCTACCAGAACAACGGAAATATCTACATCATCTCCAGCGACGACGGCTTCAACGCAGCTGGCGGTGCAGATTCATCAGGAAGCTCCAGCACAGGCGGCTGGTCACAGGGTCCTGGCGGCATGGGCGGAGGTACATTCGGTGAAATGCACCTCAACGGCGGTATCGTTTCTGTAAACACTTCATTCAACGATGCAGACGGCTTTGATTCCAACGGCAATCTGTACTTCAACGGCGGCTACTACTTCGGCAACGGCGGCGATTCCTTCGACTGCGGCGATGGATACTCTATCTCATACAACGGTGGATATGCTTTCGGCGGTCTCGGAATGGGCGGCAGCAGAGGCTATGATATGTCCACACAGATGGTATTCACAACCACCAACGGCACAGTTCTTGCTTCCAGTATGACAGGTGCATCATTGAACTATTCCTACGGTGATTCCAATGTTCTGGCATATTCCGGCGCACAGATCTCCGGCGGTACAAACATTTCAACTCTTGGACAGCCGGCTGTATACATTTCCGGAACAGCATCAGGCGGTACAGCTAAAACTCTCTCTCAGGGCGGTTCTACACAGCCCGGAGGTCCCGGCACAAATCCCTGGGGCTGATCTGGCAAGAGTTTAATTAAATAATCATAAGATAAAAAAAGAGTGCTGATCATTTCACAGGTCAGCACTCTTTTGCATTGAGGAAAAAGCAATAATGTCTGGTCAGCAGTTTCTGACGGCGTGTTTGTTTTTCTTCTCAGCATACATATTTTCGTCCATTTCATGCAGGAAGGTATCAGTAGTCTCAGCAGCACCGTCATAGATACTGCTTCCCACGGACAGAGAAAGCTCATACATAGTTTCTCTTTGTTCATTGAACAGGGTAAGACTTTTTCTCAGTGAAGAGATTGCGGCATCAATGTCATTCTGCTTACCGGAGCGGAGCAGAACGATGAACTCGTCACCGGCAAAACGGCAGACGATAGCATCATCAGGCATTGAGCTGCTGATGATATTAGCGGCATTCACAAGAGCCTTGTCACCTTCCGTGTGGCCGAAGGTGTCGTTAATAATTTTAAAAAAATCCATGTCTATCATGAGACCGCCGTATTTAGAATGTTTGCGGCTCATATCCCTGAGAATATGGTCGAGGTAATTTCTGTTGTAAAGCTTAGTCAGGGGGTCGATGTAGGACAGTTCATTTTGCAGACACATGAAGGTGCCCACAAGTCCCATTGCCACTGAACACCACACCACTGAAACACCGTAAAACAGCACCTGAACCACTGCTCCGAGACAGATAGGCGCTATGAACATATATATCGGGAAAAACTTGGTCTGCCCGTATTTTTTGTAGTAGATCTGCCTAATTACAACGCTCTGGGCGAGGTTATAAACAGCGAAGAAAAAGTATAAATAACCGGTCAGGTTGCGGTGATAGATAAGACTATCATCTATGGTGAAAATATAATTAAACTTGAAATTCAGCAGGATCCCGATATATCCGATAAATGACGGTATACCGTATATCAGGGCATTTTTCCGCATATGCTCACGGCTGCGGTAGAGCCGGAGATCAACATACAGACACCACAGATAGGATACGGTTATGTTGCAGAAATAAAGGTAGCTGTTGATCAGCAAATCCCATAGATAAGCCATAGAGAACACTTTTCCGTCAAGTATGAACGACAGCCCTTCAAGAATGCAGGCGCTGGCTGTCAGAAAGATCATGGCGGTGAAAATACGGTCTGTGACCTTTCGCCGGAGCCTGACCACATAGCTGTTTATCAGCAGAATCACAAGAATAACGCAGCCTATACCATTGGTTACAAGAATTGACTGCAAGCTCATGGTTATCCTCCAAACATATGTATATATACATTATAACTCATTTTTCGTCAATTGTCAATAAAAAATGTGAATTTTGGTTGACTTATTATATTGATATTTATTTTAACGTGACAGTCGGCTATTATTTATATTTATTGCAAAATTCTGCTGCGGCGAAATGTTTTTTAGCTGACCTTGACATATATAGTAAAATAGTATATAATTAAAGGGGTGTAAATGGTGTTTTTTGAGCATTTTTCAGGTTTTGAAAAATATCCCCCCTTTGGAAAAGTGCGAAGGAGTTTAGTATAATAAATAACAGGAACTGGAGCTGATCATGATGTATACGGATAAAGAGCTTAAAGCAATGCGTGAGGAAGGTATGCTCACTGTTGTGATGAGAAACGCAATGAATGAGCTGGAAGATGAGTTCACCTCGCTTATCGACATCAACGCCTTCAACGCTAAGCTGGCAAAGCTGAAAAAAGCAAGAGGAAGGTCGGATTGGTCGAGTGTACTTGCCGGACTTTATGAGATGTTCCGTTCCTGCGGCATAAGCTTTGAGACCGGACGGGACTGGGATTATTATGCGGAGCTTGTGAAAAAGTCCGATATTCCACGGTTTATAGACATTGAGGATAAAATAATGTACGCCCTCTACAAACGCTTCGGCGACTATCCTTCACCGGAGGAATACATGAAGCGCATTGTGGATAAGCTGTCAAATTCGGAGGATAACTGGCAGAATGACACTCTCCGGCTGAGGATATTGAAGCAGTTCATTAAATACGGCGGAACCCTGACTTTCAAGCGGCAGAACGCTGCCACGGGTAAAAATGAGGAGGTCAAGGTCTATAACGGCAAGCCTTATATTGTTAAATATGTCAAGAAAATAACCGGAAAAGCCCCGAAGCTCAACGATATCCTCGAAAATATCAGCGACGATATTTTTTCCTGCCTGGATTCTGCAACCAAAGATCAGAAAAAATCCGACGGCACTTATGGTATCCTCAAAATGGCTGACGACCTCGCTGCCGGAAAATTCCGCTCCGGCGGCGCTACTAAACGCAGCCTCTATTACTTCGCAATGGTCTATGGAATGACCTATTTTTCTGGAGCTTCCGGTGAAAAACGTGACCCGGCGACGGATATTGAAAAGAATCTCTTTCAGGATTATTACACCAATAATCTCGTGCGGTTCATCACTAATGCCTACAGCGGAAAGCTCAATGAGTTTGAGTACGACCCTTCCGGTCAGGGCATCAATTATAAAAATTTTGCGGAAATGGTCTATATCTACTATATTTCCCGAAATATCAGCGGTGAGGAGAAAATCAAACGCTCCTATGAAATGATCGAACGACTCAAAAATTCTGCCTCAAAGCCTGTGGAAAGCTCCTCAATGGACACCGTGATGTACCGGGAAAATTTCTTCACCGATACCCATATCCTTGACCATAACGGGGCGAATGTGCTGGAATACAGCGAGGAGGATTTTGAGAATTTTATCCGCCGCAGCTATAACTGTAATCCCACCGATGAGACCGGTGCGGCAATTGGTGCATTGCAGGTGGAAAATGACCAGAATTCAGCTTTTGCAGCATACCGGGAGATAATCTCAATGCTGGAGTATGAGACCGCCGATGCTGACAGCTGTAATTACGGTCTGTGGTTCACGGACATTTCATCTTACCAGAAGGACGGCTATGGCAGCTTCCTTAAAAAGCATCCCGATGCGGATAAGGAGAGGTTCAGCCAGCTGATTGGTCTGCTGAGCGGTATCAACGCCTATCTCGGCTATTCTGTGGACGAAAACGTGAACTTCAAGGACAACCGCAGCGGCACGAAAAAATTCCGGCTGCGGGCGCTGAATATTACCAAGCCTTCGGAAATGACAAGAACCTCCATTGTAGTAGCTTATTATTACTTTTACAATGCACTGCATGAAAGCGATGACCCCGAAAACCGCAAGTCCTTTTCCGGGCTTTTCAATGATTTCAAGGACGGAATCGATGTTTACCTTGAACAGGCTGGCTATCAGGAATTCAGCGGAAGGAATATTTTTGACGTTATTACAGCCTTTTCAGCCTACGCATATCCTTATCTCTGAGCATTGGAATACCGCCGGAAAGCTTGTGCCGCAGATAATTTTACGTTGGATAAAACTATGAAAGGAGCGACAGAATTGACTTTTTTCTGGAGCAGAGCAGGCAGCTTTCATTCCTGTCAGGAGGATAAAAATCAGGACAGGGTAATGTCTGCGGAAAATGAACGGTTCACCGTTATTACCCTGGCGGACGGCGCAAGCGGCTGTCCGGAATCAGGTACAGGCGCTGAAATTGCCTGCGAAGCGGTTACAGCGCTGTTTCTGAGCAGAGCGGAGATGTTTTTCGGTTTCAACAGAAGAGAGACCGCAGATTTTGTGCTGGGTCACATAAGACATAGGATAAAGAAGCGTGCAGAGGCTGAAAACCGCTGTATTTCCGATTATTCCAGCACAATTGCCAGTGTGATATGTGACAGCAGGCTGAACAGGTTTTTTTATTTCAGTCTCGGTGACAGCCTTATTGCTGGTACTGACAAGAGCCGCTGTTTTATGATAGCGATGCCCCCGGACAGCTTTGGCGGCACCTGTATGACTACTACCGAAAATGCCGAAAAACTGGCGGAATGCGGAGTTGTCCAGGGCAGGGAAGTGGACACGGTTTTTATTTGCTCGGACGGAGCGTGGAGGCTGATGTTTGAGCGGAACAGGCTTTATAAGGATATGGAGCGATTGCTGGTTGAGGGCGATTTTAAGGGGCTGAGCGAAGCTGTCGTGCAGAAGGAGAGCTTTGACGATCACAGTCTGATATGCTGTGACATGAGCCGCCGGATAATAGCTTAAACTGACAAGCTCCAAAGGAAGGACTTCATTCTATGAATAGATTCTACTTGAAAAAATCCTCAGTGATATCCCTTAAGGCTGAGGACGAGGACAATATCAGGACGTTCACTGTCGAGAAAAAAATCAAAGCCGGCAGCAGTGCTGTGACCTATTACGCCCATTACAGCGGCAGCGGCACCGGTGTGCTTAAGGAATTTTACCCGAAGGACGCTTATGCTCAGCTGGGACTTTTGCGTGACAGCGAGAATCAGCTGGTGTATGACAGCGCTCTTGAGGACGGTGCTGAACAGTTCAGGGCGGCGGCTGAGAGATATATATCCACCTACAAAACTCTGCTCAGGGCTAAAAGGTCAGGCAGGAAAAATGACGTATTATCGACATTTATTCCGCATTTTGAGATTTTCCGCAGCCTTGACCCGGATTACGGCTCGGTCTATATATGGACTACCGACCCTAATCTTGTCACCTTCGATAAGATCTGTCAGGAGATCCATTCTGACCCGGAGGATAAGCCTGAACACAAGCTGGTGCAGATTCTCTGTGCTATTGAATCGCTGAACGAGTGTATCTGTGAGCTGCATAAGCTGGGAATGCTCCACCGTGACATCAAGCCTGCCAATTTTGGTTTTGAGAAGCGTGGCGAGAAAACCCTTACCCAGTCCTTGACCATGTTCGATATCGACACCGTATGCTCGGTATTTGACCCGCCGGCGGATAAAGCCGGAACACCGGGTTTTACCGAGAAGGAACAGCGACTGAATCCGCCTACCAATCAGACCGATATCTATGGCATCGGTGCGACTTTGTTTTCAGCCCTTGTGGTCAGCAATGAGAGCCGTCAGAAGAGTCTGGTCTATAAAGATGAGTATTTTCCGCACCTGAAAGAAATGGTGGACAGCTCCGAGCTGATTCAGGCTTCCGAGGCAAACTCCCACCCCACCCTCCGCAATATCCTGACGGAAATTCTTAAAAAATCCCTGTGCAGCCGTGACAAAAGATACAGCTGCTGTGAGGAGCTGGCTGAGGATATCAAGCGTGCCAAATATTACGCTCTGCCTTCGGAAATTGCTAAGGATATGTCACCCTCCGAGCGGTGGATACTTGCGGACGTTGATAAATTCCTTGACAAGAATACCGAGCGCAGCACCACCCTCGCCCTCCAGTATCAGCTCTACACCGAACCGCTGTACAAGCACACCGATAACACCGGAAATGCTGTGAATATCTATGTTTTCGGCTTTGGAAAATACGGCAGGCGGTTCACCGATCTGGCAGCCCAGACCGGTCAGATGCCGGAGATAAAGCTGAATATCACCGCTGTCTCCAATCGTGAAAGCGATGCAGCTGAATATCTTTCTGACCGCCCTGAACTGGAGAAATTCTTCAACTTCAACGGCAGCATCACCAATGACCCCGAATGCTATGGAAATATCTCCACGAGAGTTATGGAGCTTGACCCCGATGACAGCTCTCAGCAGCGGCTTATGAAGTCCTTCAGCCGTAAAAAACCGGGTTATATTTTCATTGCCCTGGGCAGCGATAAGCTCAACGAAAAATTTGCTTCCGTCCTTAGCAGGCTCAACACCGGCAGTTACATCTGTTATGTCCGGGAAAGCCGTGTGGAGAAAAAAGCCGCAGCCGGTACGGATATCATAAAAGTTTACGATGACCTGAGCCGTTATAAGTTCAGCAGTGAGATCGAACGAATGGCTTTCAACACCCATATGCTCTGGAAAAGCGATCTCAGCATCGACTATAAAAAAGTCCGGGCAGAATTTCGTGTTCCCTACAACCACGATTCCAGCGTATCTTCGATACTTTCCATAAAGTATAAGCTTTACAGCATGGGAATTGATCTGGAGCAGCTCAGCAATGAGGAAGCTGCCAGGCAGTTTCTGGAGGTCATGAGGAAAAACAGCAAAATGACCGATTTGCTCATATGCTACGAGCATCGCAGGTGGACGGCAGAAAAAATCTGCGAAGGCTATACACGCATCACCGACCTCAGTGAGTGCAGGGCTGGAAAATCTTCCACCCGTGACAAAAAAAATAAGCGGCATATCTGTATTGTCCGCAGCCGTCCGGAGCGTCCGCTGGAAACAAGCTTCAGCCGTGAAAAGTGGGACAGCTGCACTAAAGAAGAACTGCAAAAGCTGGACGAGCTGGACAGAATGTCAGTTGAACTGCACAGAATGTACCGGCGCTATGCGGAGGAAGCCAGGCGGCAGAATATCATCACCGGCGAGAGCATAAACGGTGTCAGAACGCTGATAAGCAGCGACCCTTCGGCATCTGCGGCATTTCAGGAGTGGTACAGCTGCATCAAGGATATCTGGAACGGCGACAGCGAAAAATCCAGGCTGTACACCGGTCTTAAGGACGCTTTCGAGGCTTCGCTCAAAGGTTATACCAATGAAGAGAAAAATTCTGTGAAAGGGCTTGTCCAGTCTTTTGATTCACAGTTTTACCCAATTTACGCCAGCATGGAGTATACCAATTACAAAAATAATGACGCCCAGCTGATCAAAAATATCCCCTTCATACTTACCAACAGCAGCAGTATTTATCTTGCCGTACCCTTTGTTGAGGGTGATAATAATTCCATGTTTGCGAATGTCGCCTCCGCCACGGTCATCGACCCGGCAAAGGTCATTTACCTGAGTTACATCAATTCCAACGAGGAGCTTAAGGCGCTGAAAAAAACACTGGTCTATATCTCCGGCTATATGCTTAAGAAAAAGCTTCGTGCTTCGGTGGAATTCATCATCGGCAGCAAAAATACCGGCAGTGCAGTTTTTGAGGATATCGAAAACCAGCTCAGGGAACTGTCCGGCGGCAGGGTGAAAGCTGTGAAGCTTGTTGAAGATAAAAACAGCCGGGCGTTTGCGGGCAGTCTTGATGATATATTTTCCGGCAGCAGATTTTCGGGGCATTATTTTGCAGTCGAAAACAATGACACTGCTCTGTCCGGGGTAATGTACGGCTATGGTCTTCATGAGAAATACCGGGGATATGAGTTTGATTCTGCGGAGCTTAAATTCACTTCGCTCTGTGACGAGATCTGCATTTTCAGCTATGTGACACGGAAACCGAAAATGAGCGTGTCGGATATGGCAGCCTTCAAGCAGTCCGGCAGCGCAGGTGCAGATCAGCCGGAGTTTTACAACGAATACCGGGAGCTTTGGAAGGTCTACCAGAAAGACCCGTGGGCATGGAAACAGTTCTGCACCGTTATCGGAAAGGCGGCTGCACAGTCGGACAGTCTGGCTTCATTCAGCTTTGTAAGTCAGTCGCAGAAGAATGAAAAAACGGCCGTATATCGGTATTTATTGCCGTTTCAGTGCAGCCGTGCAGCAAGAAAGATAACCAGTCAGCTGCTGGAAAGCAAGGTCATTGAAGGCGGCAGCGAGGTCAACGGCTACACCTCGGATTCCTGCGAGGTCATGATCAGGGACAGGACAGGCAATAAACGCAGCTTTGACAGGGTTTTCACCAACATCATCGCACTTATGTCACCGGAAAGCATTACCGCATATTTCGACCCCCACCGCAAAGAGGTCAAAGTTGAGTATGACGATCTGTACATACGCAATGCGGATATTTCCCGGCTCACTAATGACGAGTACGTCAAGGTCATGAAGCTGGCGGAGTATTTTGAATCCATAGGCTTTATCATGGGACTGCGGGAGGTGGATAAAAAGCTGAGCCTGATATTTGCCACCCACCAGATCAAGCATCTCCTGACGGTTCAGGGCAGAATGCTGGAGGTCTACACCTACCACAAGGTCAAGGAGACCGGCGGTTTTGACGATGCAGCCAGCAGCTTTGAGGTGAACTGGGAAGGCACTACGGTGAAGAGCGAGTTTGACTGCATATTGACCAAAGGCTTCCGGACGCTGTTTGTGGAATGCAAAGCCAGACCGGAGATCGAAAGCGGATTTTATGAAAAGCTCACGTCCCAGGTCAAGCAGTTCGGCATAAATGCAAAGGCAGTGCTGGTCATTGACACCCAGGAGAAGGAGTGGTATTTCACCGCAAAGCTCAACGATACCAGACGGCAGCAGGGCGATATGCTTGACATAATCACAGTCTGGAAGCCTGATGAGATCGAGAATATTGGCGAGACACTTCTCAGCATCATCAACGGCACCTATCAGAAGGATATCAGATCATAGAACTTATCAGTACAGTTTTGGTTTAAATTAATAATATTATCAATAAATAATTTCCGGTTCATACTTTGATTCCGGAAAAAATAAGAGCAGGCTTTAGTTTAAACTAATTATTTTAATAATAAAATCCGGTTCATACTTTGATTCCGGACAAAAAAAGAAGGGGCACTGAAATTATTTTCAATGCTCCTTTTTTCATCTCACGTTTTTTTAGCTCACGTTTTTTTAGCTCACGTTTTTTTGGCTCACGTTTTTTTGGCTCACGTTGTCACTCGTAAACTCGTTTACTCTTAACGTGATTTGTTACATTCAGATCGCATACGGCACAGCTGCTTATCCGGAACTTTGTGATGCCGCTGCTATGTGAAAATTGTAAACTGATTTAAGTAGTTCAGGCTTTGACTTCCTTAACCACCTCGTCAAATTCAGCTGTGATCTCATCTGAGGGCGGTGCGGTCAGAAGTGATACCACAACTATTGCAATAAGCGCACAGATGAATGCCGGCAGAAGCTCATAGATATCGAAAATTCCGCCAAGTGATCTCACTGCAAACTTCCATACGAAGATCATTATACCGCCAGTAAGCATACCGGCGATAGCACCGTATTTGTTTGAACGCTTCCAGAACAGTGCTGTCAGCATTACAGGTCCGAAGGTCGCACCGAAGCCTGCCCACGCAAAGGATACAACTCTGAATACTGAGCTGTTCTGATCCCATGCAAGAATAATGCCGAGAACTGCAATAATAATAAGTACAACTCTTGCAGCGATCATAGAAGTTTTTTCGCTGAGCTTGATCTTGAAAACGCCTTTGAGAATGTTTTCGGACATACTTGATGAAGCTGCCAGGAGCTGTGAATCCGAAGTTGACATAGTGCAGGCGAGGATACCGGCAAAGATAAGTCCGGCAATAAGTGCTGCAAGAACACCGTGTTTGCTGAGAACTGTAGCAATTTCCAGCACGATGGTCTCAGAGGAAGATGAATCCTCAAGAACCTTGACGTGACCCTGTGCGGAGAGTGCATTGCCGATGATACCAATGAAAACTGCAACGCCCATTGCGAGCACTACCCAGATCGAAGCGATGCGTCTGGAGGTTTTGATATTGTCCTTGTTGTCGATAGCCATGAAACGCAGGAGAATATGCGGCATTCCAAAGTAGCCCAGTCCCCATGCAAGGGTTGAAACTATACTGATAAAACCGAAGGACGTTGGCTGACCGTCAGCGGTGAGAGTTTTAGTGAGGCTGAGGTAGTTGGTGATACCCTTAGCATTGTCGATAACATTGTCGATGCCGCCGGCGGTGGAGACACCGTAAACAACGAGGATAACCAGTGCAGTTGTCATAACTATGCTCTGGATAAGGTCGGTGAAGCTGGCAGCAAGGAAACCGCCGAGGCTGGTGTAAGCGATGATGATGATCGCACTCATTATCATAGCTGTGTGGTAGTCCATATCGAAGAGCTGGTTGAAGAGCTTACCGCAGGCAGAGAAGCCGGAAGCGGTATATGGAACGAAGAAAATGATAATGATAGCAGCAGCGATACCGGTGAGGATATTTTTGTCGTCACGGTAACGGTTGGCGAAGAAATCCGGGATAGTGATAGAATTCCGGCACTTATGTGAATAGACTCTCAGACGTTTTGCAACGAAGAGCCAGTTAAGATAAGTACCGGCGGCGAGACCGATAGCAGTCCAGCCGACTTCCGCAGCTCCGCAGAGATAAGCCAGACCCGGCAGTCCCATAAGCAGGTAGCTGCTCATATCCGAAGCCTCAGCGCTCATAGCAGAGACCAAAGGACCCAGTTTTCTGCCGCCCAGGTAGAAATCGCTGACATCATTATTCTTCTTAGAATAAATGATGCCGATCACGATCATCATCAGCAGGTAGACGATGATCGTAATGAGTATACATATAACAGATTTGCTCATAAGTTTTATGAATCAGGGTTGACCTGTTCATAACCTCCTTTCAAAAAACTGTTAATAATTATATCACATTTTTATCACATTTTCAAGAGTTAAAGCTATAAAATTACACTAAGCCGGAAAATGTCAGCGGAATCTACAAAAATCCAACAGGTTATTTGTAATTGCTGACAATATGAAAAGATGATTATTTTTTTCTGTAGGTATTGCTTTTTTTGAAGAAATATGTTACAATAATAACGATGGGGAAAAATCCCTGCCAACAGAATTATTTCAGGAGGAATATAAAATGTTAGTATCCGCTACAGAAATGCTTAAAAAAGCAAGAGACGGCAAGTACGCAGTTGGTCAGTTCAATATCAACAACCTTGAATGGACAAAGGCTATTCTGCTCACCGCACAGGAGCTTAATTCTCCCGTTATCCTCGGTGTATCTGAGGGCGCAGGCAAGTACATGACAGGCTTTGAGACTGTTGCAGCAATGGTAAAGGCAATGGACAAGTCACTGGGAATCACAGTTCCTGTTGCCCTCCACCTCGACCACGGCACATATGACGGCTGCTATAAGTGCATCAAGGCTGGCTTTACTTCTATCATGTTTGACGGTTCACACTTCCCGATCGACGAGAATGTTGCAAAGACCACAGAACTGGTAAACGTTGCACATGGTCTCGGACTTTCAATTGAAGCTGAGGTTGGCGCAATCGGCGGCGAAGAAGACGGTGTTATCGGTAAGGGTGAGTGTGCTGATCCTGCTGAGTGCAAGATGATCGCTGATCTCGGAGTAGACTTCCTTGCAGCTGGTATCGGAAATATCCACGGTGTATATCCTGCAAACTGGGAAGGTCTGAGCTTTGAGACTCTCGAAGCTATCAACAAGACAGTCGGCGATATGCCGCTTGTTCTCCACGGCGGTACAGGTATTCCTGACGATCAGATCACAAAGGCTATCTCACTCGGCGTTGCAAAGATCAACGTTAACACAGAGTGCCAGCTGGTATTCGCTGAGGCTACAAGAGGCTATATTGAGGCTGGTAAAGATCAGCAGGGCAAGGGCTTCGACCCAAGAAAGCTTCTCGCACCCGGCTTTGAGGCTATCAAGGCTAAGGTCAAGGAGAAGATGGAGCTGTTCGGCAGCGTAAACAAGGCTTGATCGCTGATTGATATACAAAAAAATCCCCTGGAAATTCCGGGGGATATTTTTTATTTAATTATAAATAAGAATTATTGAAATCCACATTGTACATTTCGGAATTTTCGCCGAAAGTCAGGTGCATTACAAAGTCGGAATCCAGACGGTAAGCCAGAACTGTAGAAGCCGGGTCGCTCCAGATAACCTCTCTGTAAGGAGTTCCGAGAACGGCTTTCACCTCGTCGATAGTTGAATCCATTGTAAGACCGCCGGGCAGTTCAACGCCGGTGATATGGCTGTTGATCTTCATATCGTAAAGCACGCCTTCGCCTACAGTTGAATCAACGGTATAGTCGGAGCTTGCAACTGAGAAAGTTACAAAGCCGGAGTTTGAAGAGCTTTTGAAGTCCAGACCGCTGATGACGGTGCTAAAGAAAGAATCAGCCTTTTTGATAGGCTCGGAGGAGTAATCGGACTTAGGCTCCCAAGTGGTATTGAGCAGGTCAGCGTAAGTAGTTTTCTGGCTTATCATTTCGATGCCGTCGAGCTTGATATAGGAATGAAGTTCAGGAGCGTTATTCCATACGATAGTGGTGGATAAGTCGGTCTTATTAGTTTCAAGCTCACTGTCCGGAGCAACAGCGCCGAGGTTAGGAGCTTCGGTGGGTTCAGCGGAATCGGCAGCAGCGGTAGTTTCAGCGGAATCGGCGGTAGTTTCAGCAGCAGCAGTTTCAGCAGCAGCAGTTTCAGCAGTAGCAGTTTCAGCGGAATTACCGTCAGAGGAGCTTGAAGAGCTTGCACAGCCTGAAAGAGCGCCGCATATAGTCAGTGCAAGGATGCCGGTTATTATTCTTTTGTTAAATGACATATCTATAAACCTCCTTATATACAAATAACAATAACTTTATATCACACAAATATGAACACAAGATATACGTTTTATTAATATTCTATGAATATTTTATAGCATAAAATCCCGGCACATTTACTGCACCGGGACTTTTTTATTTCTGTTCAGTTTCTTTTCTTATGACTGTGCCTGCCGGAAAAACCATATCGCAGGGGAAAGAAAATTTCATCATCGCATGGTTAGCAGTGTCTATCTGTTCACCGTTTTCATTGTAGAGCTTGTCCAGCTTAAGAGTGACGGGTTTAGCTGAAGGCGACAGCAGCTCAACTGTGTCACCGGAGAAGAATCTGTTTCTCTGGGTGCAGTAAACTGTACCGTCCCTGCACTCGTCCACTACAGCTACAACGTCGAAATTCCGGATATATCCGCTGTTTTCGTAATACTGTGACTGCTCCGGAGTGCCGAAGAAAAAGCCATTGCAGTATTTTCTGTGGCTGACCTTGTACACCTCGTCACGGATCCAGTCCGGGAGCTTGAAATTGTACGGGTCCTTGTAATATTCGTCCACAGCCATGCGGTAGGCATTAGTAACAACAGTGACATAGTAAGCGGATTTAGCTCTGCCCTCGATCTTAAGGCTGTAGACACCGGCTTCCGCCAGCTTGTCGATGTATTCGATCATGCACATATCCTTAGAATTGAGGATATAAGTACCTTTTTCGTCCTCATAGACCGGGAAGAATTCGCCGGGGCGTTTTTCCTCCATAAGGTGATAACCCCAGCGGCAGGGCTGAGCGCATTCGCCACGGTTCGCATCTCTGTTGACAAGATACTGAGAAAGCAGGCATCTGCCTGAAAATGACACGCACATAGCTCCGTGAACAAAGCATTCAATATCCAGATCAGGAGAAGTTTTCGCCCTTATTTCGGCAATTTCGTCCAGCGTAAGCTCACGGGCAAGGACAACTCTTTTAGCGCCCATATTGTGAAGCTCTCTTGCGGTGACATAATTCACGATACCGGTCTGAGTGGAGATATGTATTTCCATATCCGGGGCGAATTTTTTTATGAGCATCAGCAGACCGATATCAGCCACGATAAGGGCATCGACACCGGCTTCCTGAGCTTCATGGACAAAGCCTTCAAAGAAAGGTATTTCGTTATTTCTTGGAAGGGTATTGCAGGTAAGATAAACCTTAACACCTCTGGCATGAGCAGCTTTCACGGCATTCACCAGCTGCTCAAAGTCAAAGTTAGCGGGACCGGCACGCATACCGAACATCTGCCGTCCCAGGTATACTGCATCAGCACCGAAATTCAGCGCAGCAGCAAGACGCTCTTCATCTCCCGCAGGAGCGAGAACTTCCAGCTTATTCATAGTTTACCTCCATTAATAGCCGGCTTCTTCGGCGGCAGCAGCAGCGGAAGCCTGTTCATTTTCATACTCGAAGTCAGCGATATTCTGTTCATGCTCTTCAAGAGTTTCAGCGAATCTGGTCTCACCGGTGCTGAGATTAGCGTAGAAGTAATAGTAATCGCTTTCATAAGCGGTAAGAACGGCATCAATAGCCTCGATACCGGGGTTGCAGATAGCTCCGGGAGGGAGACCGGTGCTTTTATAGGTATCATAGGCATTGACGATAGTCTCGTCAAAGACGGTCATATTAGGTCTTACAACATCGTTGGCATAGTTTGAGGTCGGGTCAGACTGGAGCATCGGGAAAACATCGGGGTGGTTAAGTCTGTTCCAGAAAACTGAAGCGACAAGGGTCATAACATCGGTGGTAGCAGCTTCACGCTGAACGATAGAAGAGAAGGTGATAAGCTCATCGAGGGTAAGATTCAGCTCTTTCATACGCTTTATCCTGTCGTCAGTGAGTTTTTCGTCGAAGTTGAGGTAGATTTTCTGGCAGACCTGTTCAACGTCCATGCCCTCGAAGAAGTAGTAGGTATCCGGGAAGAGGTAGCCTTCCATACGCTCAAACTTAAGGGTAGTATCAGAGGGGAGCATTTCCTCAAATTCAAAGCCGAAACCGCCGGAGTTGAAGTAGAAGATAAAGTCATCAGCCTTGCAGATATTGTTTTCTTCCAGTTTTTTAGCAGCCTCAATGAGGGTGATACCTTCGGGGAAGGTGATCTGAACGGATTCGCCCTGTTCCTCCACCTGTTCTGAGGTCAGCTCATTGATAAGGGTCTCATAAGCCATATTCGGGCGGACGAAATGTTCACCGGGGACGAAGAGACCGTCGGATTCCTTAAGTCTGGAGAAGAGCTTAAAGGCATCGGGAGAGCGGATAATACCCTCAGATTCCAGCATATTAGCGAT
Source organism: uncultured Ruminococcus sp. (assembly GCA_946537565.1). Taxonomy (GTDB): domain Bacteria; phylum Bacillota; class Clostridia; order Oscillospirales; family Ruminococcaceae; genus Ruminococcus. The sequence continues at coordinate 15,869 of CAMNFW010000003.1, forward strand.
ATCGTCGGTAGTAGCGCCTTCTGGAATGACGAGCAGGGTAGTGCGGTCACTTTTGCCGATACCGAACATATCCTTACCGTAGCCGATGATTACCAGGGACAGGATAATAGAAACACCGAAGATGAATGTAGTGAGGATAAGAACACCCGGAAGGCGGCTTCTTTGTTTTTTACGTTTTCTTTTTTTCTTTTTGTCTGAGGGAGATTTTTTGCGGTGGGGAGGCTCAGGGGGAGCATCCTGCTGATAAGACTGAGGCTCCTCATCGTTATCGTAATCATATTCCGGTTCCGGTTCAGATTCTGGATCCGGCTCAGTTTCAGGCTCGTCCTCATCATCGGGAACAGCAACTCTTTCCGGCTCAGGGGGAGCAGCAGGCTTGTCGAGGAAGCTGAAAGCATCGGCATCAGCCTGTTCATCGGGAGAAAGCACCGGCTCATTATTTTCTGGGGGAGCGCCGGAGTTTTCGTCTGAGTCATTCTGAGGATCGCCGCCGAGGTTATCGAGGAGATCGTCGAGTTTCAAATTATCTGTATTCATTGCACAGCACAGTCCTTTCTTCTGTGATGATCAGCTCTACAGGCTTGTCATGTTCAGCCGCAGGGAGATCATGGGTGATAAGTGCTTCATAAGTCAGGGCAGCAGTTTTAATGCCGGGGTTTCCGGCGAGGAATTTATCGTAATAACCGCCGCCGTAGCCGAGTCTTCTGCCGTTCAGGGTAAAGGCAAGACCGGGAACGATGCAAACGGAATTTCGGGATAAGAACGGCTGGGGAGCGGAAAGCTCCGGCTCCGGGATACCGTAAGCACCTTTTTTCAGCTGACTGAGATCGGTAATGATATGGAAGGACATATCCCTGCCGCTGCCGCATTTTGGGAAAGCCGCAGAAATGCCCATATTCAGGAGTTTTTCAGCAATACTCCAGGTGCTGACCTCAGTGAGATAGGAAGCATAGAGCAAAACGCAGTCAACACCGCTGAGGATACCGCTGGAGAAGAGGTTTTCAGCGATACACCGGTCTTTTTCAGGAGAATGCACCTCAGCTCTTATGCCTGAGAAGAATTTTCTCAGTTCTTTTTTATCTGTCATTACCTGCACATGATGGAAGCCTTGATGCGGCGGCTTTCAGCTTCGGAGGAAAGCACTTCGATGAGCTTAAGACCGAAATCCACAGCTACACCGGCACCTCTTGCGGTGATGATATTGCCGTCACAGGCAACGGAGTCAGTGCTGACAAGAGCGCCTTCGAGCTGAGTTTCAAAGCCCTCATAGCAGACAGCCTTTCTGCCTTTGAGCAGACCCTTGTGGCCGAGAATGCTTGGGGCAGCACAGATAGCGCCGATAAATTTGTTATTCTCCATGCAGAAGTCGATAGCCTGCTGAACATAGGGAGATTTTTCGAGGTTAAGGGTACCTGGCATACCGCCGGGGAGGACGATCATTTCCAGTTCGTCAGTGAGGGGAGCCTGCTGTTCGATAGTATCAGCAGCCACATGGATACCATGGGAGCCGGCGATAACGCTGTCGCCCACACCAACGGTAATGACCTGCTTGCCGCTTCTGCGGAGGAGGTCGATAGGAGCTGTAGCTTCCAGCTCTTCAAAGCCGTTTGCGAGAAAAACATAGATCATAGTTGAATCCTTTCTTTGAGCCGGTGAAAACTGCAAAGCCTTACCGGAGCCGATATTACGGCAAGTTTCAGGGCATACAGTTTTTTAAAAAATACCGGACATTTAACAATTATCGTTATTGACTTCTGATACAAGGTCAGCGTAAAAAGCCCTGACCTCATTTATTTTACCGCAGGACATTTTACCTTCCGGGCATTTTCCCTGAGCCACACAAGAAGGACCGGCATGGCAGAAGATATTGGGTGCGGTCTGTAAACACAGCTTGAGCATCTGCAAAGCCACTTCCCTGATCTCCCACTGAGCCCTGTTGCAGCAGCGGTGGCGGAAGAAATTGAAGAGAGACCGGACGTTCATAGTAACGACGATCTTGGTTTCGCAGGCATTTGGCAGGAGAAAGCGAGCGTCCTCATAGGCGAGTTTTTTAGCCTTGGAGAGGGCAGTTTTCTCGTCAAGACCCTGAGCGGCAAACTCCTGGGCGTGATGCTGGGTAAGAATATCAGCGAGCTTCTCATAGCTCTGGGTGATCATAGCGATAGTATTGTCGAAGATCTCCTTAGCTTCCGGGATAGAATCCACCGCCGGGGGAGTTATGAAATCGAAGCCGTTTTCATTGACATACCGCTGACTTTTCTGGGAATAAGAAGCGATACGGTGACGCACCAGCTGGTGGGAGCAGGCACGGGAGATACCCTCAATGCCGAAGGTGAAGCTGACGTGTTCCATGACACTTTCGTGGCCGATAGAAACGAGCATATCAATAAACTGGCTGGTTTTATCCGGAGTGAGTCCTTCACTGATACCGCTGATGCCGGAGCTTGAATAGCAGAGTTTAGCGGCAGTGGCAGCGATTTTTTCAGGCTCTGGGGTGTGAGCGAGAAGAGTGACTGAAGGATATGACAAAATATCACCTCATTATAAATAGTATAACCTTGAAGATATCAGAGCCGCCGAAGGCAGACAGCTGACAAAAAACATATATTACTATTCTATCATTTTTTTGCAGTCAAGTCAAGGAAATACGCAAATATTATAATATATAATTGATTTAACTGACATATCCGGGGGAAGAATTATGAAATATTGGAAAAAATTTTCTTTTTTCTATGGACAAATCAAAAAAAATGTAGTATAATAACATAGTGTCTGATGAACGGAAGGAATTTTCAAGGTCATGCGAACCTTACTAAGGCTGGAGTGAACGTTTTCCGGACTTTTCCGCTTTTGACTATTCAGACGATTTGCCGCAGATTTCTGACTGGCGGCATTATTACGATCGGAGGCATTATTATAATGAACAATATCAGAAAAATCGCTGCCGGCGCAGTGGCTGCACTGCTTGCCGCAGGTACATTCGGCTGCGCTTCACCGGCTATCGGCAGCGGTTCGAGAACTGCATTGACTGTGGACGGCTATGACGTAAACGCAGGTATTTTCATATACTATACTATGCAGGCTTACAGCGAGGCTGTTACAGAGCTGACCGGCGAGGACGGTACAGCTCCTGACCTTGAAACTGTAAAAAGCTCAAAGATCGGCGATGTGGATTCCGAGGACTGGATCCAGGACAAGGCTACTGAGTATTGCCGTGACTATGTATCGCTGCTAAAGGAGTTTGAAGCTATCGGCGGCGAGCTTTCAGCTGAGGACAAGGATCAGGCAGCTTCAATGGCTGAGTATTACTATAATTCCGACAGCCGCAATGAGACCAACGGCATCAGCCTTGACTCAATGAAAAAGGTGGCTGAAAGCACTTACATCGAGCAGGAGATCTTCAAGCATTACTATGGTTTCGACAGCGAGTACGGCTGCTCCGAGGACGAGCTTAAGGATTATTTTGAAGAAAACTTTGCGAGAGTGAAGTATTTCTCAATAAGCCTCACCGACAGCGCAGGCGAGCCGCTTACAGCTGATGAGGTACGTCAGCGCAAGAAGATGGCTGAGGATTATGTAAAGCAGATCAATGCAAAGTCCGGCGAGCTTGAAAAAATGCAGGAAGTTGACGTTGCAAGCGATGACTATGACGAGTTCCTTACAGCTCAGACTACCACCGCTGAGGACGGTTCTGTTGAAACCACCACCACTACCGCTGCAACTACCACCGCTGAGGGTGAAACTACCACTACTACCACCACCGACCCTTATGCAAATGAAAGACTTCTCCAGAAAAATACCACAACATCTGCTGATGAAGCTGCTGAAAACACCGAGACCGAAGCTGCTGAGGAAGAAACTGATGCTCAGAAACAGCAGAATGCTTTCAATGACTATGTGTTCAACGAGCTGGGAATTGGCGAAGCTAAGGTCTATGAATACAGCGATGACATGATCTATGTGGTCATCAGAGGTGATCTGCGTGAGCGCATGACAGAGGACGATTACTGGTCTGAGGATTATATTTCACAGCTCCAGCAGCTGAAATATTACGATGAGTTTATTAAACTGCTGGAAAAGAAGGCTGAAAACCTTGAGATCGACAAGAACAGCTCAGCCTACAGAAGATATTCCCCCTTCAAGCTTGTACTTGAAACTGAATCATAATGAGAACCCTCCTGCGGAAAAACTGCCGTGGGAGGGCTTTTTTTATCAGCTGATGACAAAGCCTTTTATTCATATCTGAAATGTAGGAATATTTTTTGAAAAATTTCAGAAAAGCTATTGACAAATGAGAAAAGTCGTGATATAATATAAACATACCAAACATATAGGAAATATAGTAAATCTGATTTCCCTGTTTGTGATCTTATTTTTAAAGGAGATTTTATTATGGCTATTGTAAAAAAAATTACTGATCTTATAGGAAATACACCTATCCTTGAACTGGAAAATACCGAAAAGGCTGAAAACCTCGAAGCAAGAATCCTTGCAAAGCTTGAATATTTCAATCCTGCCGGCAGTGTCAAGGACAGGATCGCAAAGGCTATGGTGGACGATGCTGAGGCTAAGGGTCTGCTGAAACCCGGCAGCGTTATTATCGAGCCTACCAGCGGAAATACCGGTATCGGTCTTGCTTCCGTGGCAGCTTCAAGAGGCTACAGGCTTATCATCACCATGCCGGAGACCATGAGTATCGAGCGCCGCAATCTTATGAAGGCTTACGGTGCTGAGCTGGTGCTGACAGAAGGCTCAAAGGGCATGAAGGGTGCAATTGCTAAGGCTAATGAGCTGGCTAAGGAAATTCCCGACAGCTTCATCCCTTCACAGTTCACAAATCCCGCAAATCCCGAAATTCACAAGAATACCACCGGTGTTGAGATCTGGAACGACACAGAAGGCAAGGTTGATATTTTCGTTGCCGGCGTTGGCACAGGCGGAACCATAAGCGGTGTAGGTGCATATCTTAAGTCAAAAAATCCTGACATCAAGGTGGTAGCCGTAGAGCCGAAGAGTTCACCGGTGCTGTCCGAAGGCAAAGCCGGTCCTCACAAGATTCAGGGCATCGGTGCAGGATTTGTGCCGGAAACGCTGAATACCGGCATTTATGACGAGATCATCACAGTTGAGAACGATGCTGCATTTGCTTCCGGAAGAGCAATTGCAAAGACCGAGGGCGTGCTGGTAGGAATTTCCTCCGGAGCAGCACTCTGGGAAGCAATTCAGCTGGCGAAGCGTCCTGAGAACAAGGGAAAGACCATTGTTGCCCTTCTTCCCGACACCGGCGAGCGTTATCTTTCAACCCCGATGTTTGACTAAGGTGTATATAGTTACCTCCTATTCTGATCTCCCTGCGGAAACGTGGGGAGATTTTTTGTAGAAAAAATTTTGAAATATTTGCAAAGAAACTATTGATTTTTACTGGAAAGTGTGGTATAATATTTATATTATATTATGTTTTGTATAATTTTAGGCTTTGCAAAACTATCTGTTTACGTTAAGTAAAAAATGATCAGCTATTTTACTACGGTCAGTCTGCACTTTATGACCGTTAGTTAAAATATATTTCAGTCTGGGACTTTAGGCAGTTTCAGGCTGAGGGGAGATCCTGTAAGGGGGAACATATCAGATGTGACCGCATTCTTTGAAATATGCGGTCATGCTGGTTTTATTTGTGCTTTTCAGCATCTGTAGGCTAAGCTTTTAAACCGCCGCAGTTAAGGCAGCTGGACGGAAAAAATATCACTGAAGGGGTTTGAAAAAATGAAAAGATTTATTAAAAGATCGGCAGCAATGATATCAGCTGCTGCTCTGACACTTGGCGCACTTGGCTATGTACAGCCTGCTGTAGGCAAGCAGACTGCTGTAACTGCCGAGGCTGCGGACAGTCTCAAAACAAGAGACATCTGGTTCGCAAACGAGGACGTTAACCGTTGGGAGTCCGAGCATTTCCAGTTCATCTGGGGCAAGAACGGTGCGGATTCCAGCAAGATCACCCAGGAATTTCTGGAGGAGAACGCTAAGCATCTTGAAGCCTGCTGGGACGTTTATATGAACGAGCTTTCAATGGAACCGCCTACACAGTCGGTGAATTTAGCGCTTCGTGACGGCAATGAGTACAAGGTGAATTTTTATCTTTCAGGCACAGGATTGTCCAGATTTACCGATGACTGGGCATATATGGGCTATGACGATCAGGGCTATGCGTTCATGTTCTGCTGTGTGGGAGCGATGCAGAACAGTCCCAATCCTTCGTGGGTCCTGCCTCATGAATTCGGCCACGTTGTTACTGCTCATCAGAGAGGCTGGAATGAAAATAAATACGTCCAGTCCTGGTGGGAAGCAATAGCTAACTGGTACCGTGAGCAGTTCCTTTATTCTGACTATTACCAGCAGTGGGCAAATGTGAACGGTGTAACGGACTATTTCGAGACATACATGAAAAACCTCTGTTTTACGCCAATTCTTGGACGTGACAACTATGCGTCATGGTTTTTCCTTCAGTATCTCACGGAGAATCCTGACAACCTGCCGGGATATGGCAGCAGCTTTGTGAAAGATCTCATGCAGCAGGGTCAGCCTGACGAGTATCCTTATCTGGAGATCGAGCGCATTTCCGGAGCTGATATCAAGGACACTCTTGGTCATTATGCTAAGCGTATCGCCACCCTTGACTTGGCACATAAGGCTGATTATCAGAAGCGTCAGAATGAGCTGCTTGCCCGTGGAGCGTGGAACTGGGGCGAGATATTCACAATCCTTGAAAGATCCACCGGCGATCCGGAATATTATACTGTACCGACAGAGCGTGCGCCGCAGCAGTTTGGAGTTAACGTGATACCGCTGGAGGTGACAGGAAGTACAGTTTCCGTGACGCTGACAGGTCTGACAGACGTTGAAGGCGCAGACTGGAGAGCTTGTATTGCTGTTGAGCAGAATGACGGAACTACGAGATATTCCGACCTTTTCAAATCCGGCGAAACAGCTTCAG
>CAMNFW010000004.1 GCA_946537565.1 uncultured Ruminococcus sp.
ACGAGGATTGGGGCAAGCGCAAGCTCGCTTATCCTATCGAGGACGAGACAGAGGGTTACTATGTGATCTACACATTTGAGTCTGCTCCTGAGTATCCTGCTGAGCTTTCAAGAAGACTCAACATTGCTGACGGAATTCTCCGTTCACTCGTTACTGTTGTTGAATAATTTACTTCATTATTTAAAGGAGAAAGTCAGATGAATAAGGTTATATTGATCGGAAGGCTTACCGCAGACCCGGAACTGAGACAGACTCAGAGCGGCATATCTTCATGCAGGTTTACAGTTGCTGTAGACAGAAGATATACTGATAAAAGCAACGGTGAGAGACAGGCGGATTTTATAAGCTGTGTTGCCTGGAGACAGACAGCAGAGTTTGTGTCCCGTTATTTCAACAAGGGCAAGCTCATTGCAGTTGAAGGAACCCTTAGGACCGGAAGCTATACAGACCGTAATCACCCCGATGTTACACACTATACAACAGATGTCCAGGTAGACAACGTTGAATTTGTGGGCGGAAAGAACGAAAGCGGCGGCAATTCCCAGAACGGTAATAACTACCAGGGCGGCTATCAGGGAAATTCCCAGGGCGGCTACCAGAACGGCGGACAGAATTACCAGAATAATAACAATTATTATCAGGCTCCTCCTCAGCAGGCAGCTCCGCAGCAGCCGGCAAATAATGACAGTATGTCCTACGGTAATATGAATGATTTCGAGGAGATCATCAGCGACGGCGACGTACCGTTCTAAAAATTACGCAAACTATTTACTTTATATTGATAGGAGGAAATGTCATGGAAAAGGAAAGAAATTCCCGTCCCTCGAAGAAGCCCCGCAAGAAGGTTTGTATGTTCTGTGCTGACAGGATCGAGAGAATCGATTACAAAGATCTGGCTAAGCTCAGAAAGTGCATGACCGAGAGAGCTAAGATTCTTCCGAGACGTGTTACCGGAACTTGCGCATTCCATCAGCGTGAGCTTACAGTTGCTATCAAGAGAGCAAGACAGATCGCTCTTCTTCCTTATGTAAGCGACTAATAAATAATACCTCCTCGGAATCTGACACTTCTTCAGTTTTCGGGAAGGTCTAATAAAACAGGAGGCGCTTTGCCTCCTTTTTTTATACAGGCTTTAAGATACGATCAATCGGGAAATTTTATCTCTTAAGATCAATGCCCTGCCGAAAGGATATAGAATATGAATGTTAAAGATACTGTTATCGCCCTGACAGAGGCAAGCGGAGCTTCAGGAAATGAATCTGCCGCTGCTGAAGCTGCGCTGGAAATACTGAAAAAATTCTGTCCTGATGCTGAGTATACTGCCGGTAATATAATTGGCAGATATGGTGCTGAAAAGCCGGAGCGTCCTCTTCTTGTGCTTGATGCCCATATAGACCAGGTCGGAATGATAGTTACATACATCACTGATGAAGGATTCATAAAGTTTTCAAATCTTGGCGGACTTGACCACCGTATTCTGCCGGCTCAGCCGGTGGTGATACACGGCAGAAAGGATGTTAAGGGAGTTATTTGTTCAGTGCCCCCCCATCTTTCCGGCGGCAAAGCAGAGGTGCTGAGCTATGACGATGCAGCGATCGACACCGGCATGACTAAGGAAGAGCTGGAGAAATATGTATCCCTGGGCGACAGCATAACATATGATGTTCATTACCGTGAACTGCTGGGCAGCCGGATCACAGCCCGTTCACTTGATGACAGATGCGGTGTGGCAGCTATTCTTCGCACACTGGAGCTGCTTGAAGGCTGCGAGCCTGCATACAATATCGCAGTTATATTCTCTTCACAGGAAGAGCTGGGAGAGCGTGGAGCTGCCATTGGTGCATATACACTTGACCCGGATATTGCGCTTGCGGTAGATGTAAGCTTTGCCTATGCGATAGGCGAGGACGAGAAAAAATGCGGAAAGCTTGGCAAAGGTCCGATGATCGGAATTTCACCTTCACTGTCCCGTGAGATAACTGATAAGCTTATAAACGCTGCAAAGGCTGAGGATATTCCTTATCAGACCGAGGTCATGAACGGAATGACCGGCACTAATGCCGACAGATATTCCGTCAGCAGAGGCGGTGCAAAGACCTGCACTGTTTCGATACCGCTGAGGAATATGCACACTCCTGTTGAAGTGATCGACCTGGAAGATGTGGAGCTTACAGCTAAGCTGCTGGCAGGATTTATAAAGGGGGCAGAGTGATGAAGGAGCTTTTGAAGGAATTGTGTCTTGTGAACAGCATCTCCGGAGATGAAGATACTGTCCGCAGTGTAATTGAAAAAAAGATCAGTGATCTTTGTGATGAATATCATATTGATCCTCTTGGCAGCCTTATCTGTTTCAAGAAGGGCAGAAGTTCAGCAAAGAAGCTTATGGTCTGCGCCCACATGGACGAGGTTGGATTTATCGTTACATATATCCGCAGCGACGGAACTCTCAGCATTGCGCCTGTTGGCGGAGTAGACCCGTCTGTAGTTATCGGCAGACAGGTCACTGTGGGAAAAAACAGGCTTAACGGAGTTGTTGGTTCAACGGCAGTGCATAATCTTTCGGCAGATGAAAGAGAAGATCCTGCAAAATTTGAAGGCTTGTATATCGACATTGGTGCGGCTGATAAAGAAGATGCTGAGAAGTATGTAAATCTCGGAGACTGCGGATATTTCGAGTCTGAGTTTGCAGAATTCGGAGATCATTTTGTAAAGTCAAAGGCAATTGATGACAGAGCTGGCTGTGCGATGATGATAAAGCTGATGCAGGAGGAGCTTGAATATGACACATGGTTTGTGTTCAATGTTCAGGAGGAGATCGGACTGAGAGGTTCAAGAGCATCTGCATATTCAGTGGCACCGGATTTTGCTTTGGTTCTTGAAGCAACAACTGCTGCTGATATCGACGGAGTTTCCGGTCAGAAGAAAGTATGCAGCTGCGGAAAAGGACCGGTAGTCGGCTTCATGGACAGAAGCACTGTTTATGATAAAGAGATGTATGCACTTGCCTTTAAGCTGGCTGAGGAGAACGATATTCCCTGCCAGACAAAGACAATGATCGCCGGCGGAAATGACAGCGGCGCAATACATATAAGCGGCAGAGGCGTGCGGACACTGGCGGTATCAGTGCCGTGCAGATATCTGCATTCACCGTCCTGTGTGATCGACTTCAATGATCTTGACAATACCTATAAGCTTGTGAAACTGCTGGTCAAGAGGATACCTGAGTTATGATAAAACTTATACAGCACGAAAGTGAGCTTAACAGCGATATGCTTATGCGTACCCTTTCCGGCAGGAAAATGCTGGCATATATGAAAGCCTACGGACCGGGGTATGATTTCTGCCGGTTTTATAAGATCACAGATGAATCCGGGGAAGGCTATATGTTCATAATCAACTCCACCCTTATCATCTGCGGTGACGGCGGACTTCGGGCAACAGAAGAGCTTGTGATATTTGTGAGAATGAATATGCCGTTTCGCATTGAAGGCGATCAGAAGATACTCAACGGCATATTTATACCGGAAAGCTATCAGACTCTGAACAGGACGATATTTGAGCTTATACCCGATGAAAACAGCTATAAATTTGCGGAGGAGTTTGTGGATTTTGACCCGTATCTTCCTGATGTATACAAGATACTCAGCGAAGGTTTTCCGAATATAGCGGATTTTTCGCTGTGGTATACAGACACCTCCCACCGCTGCCGGCATGGGATAAGCCGGGTCTTCACCTACAGAAACTCAACTACAGCATCTGTGGTGTTTGACATAGGCAATCAGGTGCTTATCGGACAGGTCGCCACAAAGGTCGAAGCCCGTGGAAGCGGCTATGCAAGGGAATTTCTGAAATGGCTGGCGCTTTTCCTGAACAATCTTGGAAAGAGAGCCTATCTGCTGGCGCTGGATATCAGAGTGAGCTTTTATAAAGAGATAGGCTTCAAGCCGGTGGAAAGGGAGATAGTTCTGGAGCGCAGAGATGTAGACAAGGAGAGTGTCTCAAAGGGCAGGCTTGAAGTCTGAAGGAGAGGATATATTTATGAATCGTGAAATTAACAGCATATATAATTTTGCCCCGAAACTAATGGAGCTGGCAGCAGAAGCTGAGGAAAACTGCCGCAGCGCCTTCCGGAAAATTGAAGAAACCGCAGAATACTGCGGCGCAAAGGTGCTTAAGGCTTTTTCTGACAACCGTGTAAGTGAGCCTTGTTTTTACGGCTCGACAGGCTATGGCTACGGCGATGCGGGAAGAGATGTTATCGACAAGGTGTTTGCACAGGCACTGGGAACGGAAGATGCTTTGGTTAGATTTAACTTTGTATCCGGAACTCATGCGCTGTCGGTGGCTCTTTTCGGAGTGCTGAGAACTGGCGATAAAATGGTCTCCGTAACAGGAAAGCCTTATGATACACTTGAAGAGGTCATAGGAATTTCCGGCAAAAAGGGAAATGGTTCTTTAAAGGATTATGGAGTTGAGTATGGTCAGGTTGACCTGCTGGAGGACGGAACACCGGATTATGAGCGCATTACAGAAGCGGTGAAAGGTGCAAAGGTGGCATATATTCAGCGTTCAAGAGGATATTCACTTCGTCCGGCGTTTACAGTTGACACCATAGAAAAAATGGTAAAAGCTATAAAAGCCGGAAATCCTGATGCTATTGTAATGGTAGACAACTGCTACGGCGAATTTGTTGAAACAAGAGAACCGTCAGATGCAGGAGCTGATATAATAATTGGCTCGCTGATAAAGAATGCCGGCGGCGGAGTTGCTCGCACAGGCGGATATATAGCCGGAAGAGCAGATCTTGTGGAGCTTTGTTCATACAGACTTACCTGTGTAGGAATGGGCAAGGAAGTAGGCTGTACACTGGGAATGAACCGTGAAATGCTGCTGGGACTTTTTTATGCACCTGACGTTGTGTGTGCAGCGATAAAGACCTCAGCCTTTGCCAGTGAGCTGTTCAGAATGCTGGGCTTCACCTGTACTCCGGGAAAAGATGACCCAAGAGGCGATATAATCACAGCGGTTCAGCTGGAAAATGAAGAGCGCCTGTGTGCATTCTGCCGTGGAATACAAAAGGGAGCGCCGGTGGATTCCTTTGTAACACCTGAACCCTGGGATATGCCGGGATATTCAGATAAAGTAATAATGGCAGCAGGAGCGTTTACAATGGGCGCTTCTATCGAGCTGTCCGCAGATGCACCTATCCGTGAGCCTTTTGCAGTGTGGATGCAGGGCGGAATAACCTATACATCAGGAAAAATCGGAGTAATGCTTGCTGCACAGGAAATGATCAGTGAGGGACTTATATCTCTCTGATAATTATTACAAAACCAGCGGCTTTTGTAATAAAATTGTTACAGAAAAAATACAAATTCCGACGAATCCGTAATATCAGCATTTTAGTAGTTGACTTTTTGTGAAAATGCTGATAAAATAATAATGATACAGTTTGCAGTAATTGCAGATGTACTCTTAAAATATATTTTCAGAAGTAAGGAGGAGTTGCTTTGGGAGAGCGCAGATATTGTTATAAATGTATGGAAAAATACGATTCGGATCAGCATATCTGTCCGCACTGCGGCTATGATGATACGACCCTGCACAATCCAATGTATATCACACCGGGCACTATTCTCCATGACAGATACCTTGTTGGTATTCTTCTTGATTACAACGGCGAAGGAGCAACATATACAGGATTTGATACTTCTACTGACTGCAAGGTCATGATCCGCGAGTATATGCCGATAAATCTATGCACACGAGTAAAGAATAAGGCTGTAATCAGCGTAAACTATAATAATCTTGCGAAGTATAAGGCTTTCATGGCCGAATATACTGAGCTTAACAAGTCGCTTGCAAGACTGAGAAATAATTCAAACATCAATCCTGTATTGGATATGTTTGCTGAAAATAACACTACATATACAGTTTTTGAGCATATCGACGGATATAAAATGCTGGATTATCTCAAGGAAAATGCCGGAGAACTGAGCTGGGAGCAGGTTTCTAAAATATTTCCGCCCCTGTTTACAACTATAGGCATACTCCATAACGCAGGTATAATCCACCGTGCGATAAGTCCGGAAACAGTGTATATCACCAAAAAAGGCGAGCTTAAGCTTTCCGGTTTCTGCGTGTCAGCGGTAAGAACTGCAAATGCCGGACTGGAATACGAGCTTTTCAAGGGATATGCAGCACCGGAGCAGTATTCAGCAAGCAGCAGCAGCCGTCAGGGTTCGTGGACAGATGTATATGGTGTATCAGCGCTTATTTACCGTGCGCTGACTGGCTGTATGCCGGTGGATTCACTGAGCCGAATGAAGCATGATGATCTGTGTGAGCCGAATCTGCTCAACGGACAGATCTCACCCCAGGTGTCAAGAGTGATCATGGAGGGCATGAATCTTTCAGGCAGGGATCGTATCCAGACGATCACCGAGCTGGTCACAAAGCTCTTTGAGCAGCCTGCACAGCCTGCAAAGCCGGCGCCTTCACCTGAAAACTTCCCGCCTAATAAGCCTGAACAGCCTGTTCATTCACCCCATTCAGGCGGAAATAACCAGAACGGTACCAGCTATAACCCAAATAATAACACCAGCTATAACCCCAATAACAACGGCGGATATGGACCTGCAAACAACCAGCCGCCGCCGTATCAGCAGCCTGTTAATAACGGAGGGTATTATCCTGAACCGCCTCAGCCTCAGCCTGAACACAGGAATTATTACGAAGGCGATGATCAGGAAGATGATTATGAGGATTACCGTTATGAGAAGGTAAATACTGTTGACAGGATAAAAGTACCGGTAATTATCGGTATTCTGCTTCTTGCGATACTGATGATAATATCAGTAGTAATAATAAACATGGTGAATCCCGGCGGCACGAAGAGCAGCTCAGCTTCATCATCAAAGAAATCTTCATCGGTTTCAGACAATATCGTGACCGATGACAAGGAAACGACCACAGAGGGTACAACTCTTCCCCTTGATACAGAAATGCCGAATCTTGTGGGCAAGTTCTATGAGCTTACTCAGGAGAAATATGCTGATTATCTCAACTTTGACGCAATATATGAATACAACAATGAATATGAAGCAGATATGATCTTTGAGCAGAGCATTAAACCCGGCGAACAGGTAGCGACCGGCACTACAGTCCGCATCAAAGTCAGCAAGGGCAATGAAGATGCAATAATCCCGGATTACAGCGGGCTTACGGTGTCTCAGTATGAGAACAAGCTCAGGGAAGCAGGCATATCCAATTATACCCTTGTGGTATCCAGCGGAAGTGCATGGGGAGCCTCGAATACAGTAACATCGCTCCAGGTTGACGGACAGTTTGTATCACCCGGCGGATATTTCAGCAACAAGAACGACAGCCAGCTCATTGTATATTACATACCGGCAGATGCAGGCTATCAGCAGCCGTATACAACAGAACCGGCTTATGTTGAACAGCCTACGACAGAAGCTTATGTTGCACCGACCACGGAATATGTATATGTTGTTCCGGAGGAGACCACAAGTGCCGGCGGTTTTGAGGGTGAAGGCGGAGATACTTCGTCATATGAGTATGATCCGGAGGAAGGACCGGGTTATGAAGTCTGGTGACAGGTTTCTTTAAAACCTGACTGTGATTCTCTGTCATAAAATAATACAGAGCAGCTAAAATAAAGGCTGCTCTTTTTTTACTTGACAAAACTAACGATTGGTAGTATAATTGTTATCAGTTGATAGTCTGAGGAGTGAAGATGAATGTCAAGAAAAGAAGAGATAATTTTTGCAGCGCTTGAACTTGCAGCGCAAAAAGGACTTAAGGCTGTCATGCTTTCACAGATCGCAGATAGAGTTGGCATAAAAAAACCTTCGATTTACAATCATTTTGCATCGAAGGAAGATTTGGTCAATGAGATGTACAGCTTTATCAGGGAGAAAGCCGGACAGCAGGCTCAGCCTGTATCAGGACTTGAACTCATGTACAAGGAGAAAAGTCTGAAAGAGATATTGCTTATCAGCTTTAAAGAGTATGTCAGATTCATCACAGATGAAAATATGCTGAAATTCCTGAAGGTTTTATACTCGGAAAGAAGCACCTCACCGGCAGCTGCACAGATAATGCTGGAGGAGACTGAGCGTATGCTTGCGGCAATAAGGAATATGTTTTACGCTTTGACAGTGCATGGAAAGATGAGGAATGAGGAAGTTGACACAGCAGCGCTGTCATATGCGATGACGATACATTCACTTGTTGACAGGCGGATGGACATGATGACCGCCGGCAGGTGTGAGATCGGAGAGCTGCTAAAAATACCGGAGGAAATATACGAATACATATGCTGGTTCAGCATGAAAATGGGGGCTGATGAAGTATGAATAAAAAGCTTATAAACTGGCTGGGACTGACGGGAGTGATATCGCTGATATCATATATCTGTGCGGTGATATTTTCGCCATTGGCATATCCGGGATATGACTGGTTCTCGCAGGCGGTGAGTGATCTTTCAGCGGAATCATCGCCGTCGAGAACGCTGTGGAATCAGCTGGCTGCATTGCATGAAGTATGCAGCGTAGTGAATGTGATGTGTGTGTCGGTGTATGTATCGGAGAAGAAAGCAGGAACTAAGCTGTTTCGTGCAGGAATATATCTATTCACCGCAATGAACTGGATATCGAATGTGGGATATAAAATGTTCCCGTTGAAAGACAGCGGAGCGGAAATTACAGATTTTCAGGAAAAGATGCACATAGTTGTAACAGCAGCAGTAGTGCTGCTTTCGGTGGTATCATTGATAATGCTGATAATAGCAGGATTCAGGGAAAAAAGCTTAAGACCGGCAGGAGCTTTAGCGTGTGCGGCATTGCTGATGATGTTCACAGGAGCGGTCGGACAGGGGATAGTGCCGAAGGAATACTTTGGAATAATGGAGCGTATCAGTTTATTTTCGGCGGTTGGATACAACTGCGTACTGGGAATATATTTATTCACCGCAAAGGAATAAAGAAAATGCAGAGCTTTTGACAGTCATTAGCTCTGCATTTTTATTATCAGTTATTGAAACGCTGGAGAAACTGTTTAACACGGTCAGAAGCGGAATCGCCGAAGAGCTGTTCAGGAGCGCCCTGTTCAACGATATATCCGCCTTCCATAAACACGACCTTGTCAGCAACATCACGGGCGAAAGCCATTTCATGAGTAACGATGACCATAGTCATACCCTCAGCAGCAAGCTCTTTAATAACCTTAAGAATCTCACCGGTAAGCTCCGGGTCGAGAGCAGAAGTAGGCTCATCGAAGAATAAAATTTCAGGGTTAAGCGCCAGGGCACGGGCAATTGACACACGCTGCTGCTGACCGCCTGAAAGCTCACAGGGATAAGATTTAGCTTTAGTTTCAAGCCCCATTTTTCTTAGCAGCTCCATAGCCTTAGCCTGAGCTTCCTGTTTATTTTTTTTGAGAACACACACAGGAGCCTCAGTGATATTTCTGAGAACGGTCATATGAGGGAAGAGGTTGAAATTCTGAAAAACGAGACCGGTTTTTAGACGGATCTCACGGAGAGTTTTAGAGTCGGCGTAGACAGTTTTACCGCTGTCATTTTTCAAAAGCATATCGGTGCCGCAGACTTTGATCTCACCGCCGCCTGCTTTTTCCAGCTGATTAATACAGCGCAGGAGGGTAGATTTTCCGCTGCCGGAGGGACCGATAACAGCGACCACCTCACCTTTTTCGACGGTCATATTGATATCCTCAAGGACTTTAAGATTACCGAAACTTTTTGAAAGGTTTTTAACTTCAAGCATAGCCATAGTGTGATCCTCCTTATTTGTAGTAATCGAGCTTTTTCTCAATGAAGGAGAACAGCAGTGTGAGAACGGTAGCGAAAACGAAATAGAAAATACCGGCAATGAACAGCGGCATCAGCGAGGCATAAGTAGGTACCTGTTTTTTAGCGATGTACATTATTTCCATGTATGGGATAGCAGAAGCAAGGGAAGTGTCCTTGATAAGAGTGATGATCTCATTGGAGCTGGCAGGTACGACTCTTTTGACCACCTGCGGAAGAATTATCCGGAAGAAGGTTTGAAGCTTGCTGAAACCTAAAGAACCGGCAGCTTCATACTGTCCTTTGGGTATAGCTTCAATGCCGCCACGGAAGATCTCAGCGAAATAAGCAGCATAGTTGAGAACGAATGCAATGAGCATCATGTTAAAGATGTAGCTGTCGCTGCGGATATCGACATTTTCAAGCAGGCTTCTGAGAAAACCAGGACACAGACTGCTTTGCAGTATATATGGAACAGAATACTGAGCTACTATAAGCTGAAGCAGCAGAGGAGTTCCACGCATAATAAGAATGTACACATTTGTCAGCCATGAAACCGGCTTGAATCTGCACATTTTCAGGAGAGCCACGATCATTCCCAGTGGTATAGAATACAGGAGGGTGAAGCCGAAGATCTTAAGCGTCGGGACAGTATATCTTAGCATAAGACCAAAAAGTGTAGTGATTTGTTCGCTTGTCATAATAAAATCTCCTTAAAGATTTGTCTTTTATAATGAATCAGTCTTAAAGAATTTTATGTGATAATGTATCAGTGTGATAAAATATATTGTACCATAAAACGACAAAAAAATCAACCCTGAGTGTATAAAAAAGGTTAAAAAAAATCAGGCGTTCGATCGGTGCAGGAGTTTTCTTGTCAGTGGGCTTCATAATTTTTTCCTTTGTATTTCACTGTCAGTCCGCTGCAATAATTCTTCATGAGTCAATTGGCGGAGCAATAGCGGAATGAAGCCGGTAAACCCCTTGAAATCCATGGTTTGGTATGATATAATTAAAAGTGAGATGACCTGTAAATTGATCGTAGGATATTAACATTTTTTGCGGAGAATGTTAACAAATGGCTGGCTGACAGCAGAATGTATGAAATGAAACGGGCGATGAAGGCGGGCAGCTGAGAAGCACTGAAATTAGCCTTGGAGGATAGAGTATGGAAAAATATATGCACAGATCAAATCGCAGCAGCAAGTTCAGGGCTCTGCTGGTAATGATCGCAACAGCAGTGAATGTACTGTTGTCTTACATATCATACCGGACGGGTCTGCCGGTATATCTTGATACGATAGGAACAATAGGAATGGCTGCGGCAGGGGGATTATTCCCCGGCATTATGACAGCCATAGCTACAAATGCGGTATGTTCGCTGTTCAATGGGGATGCGGTATATTTTGGTATTGTCAATGGAATAATAGCGATATATGCAGCGTGGTTCGCAAGGAAAAATTCCTTTAATAAGATAGGAAATATAGTGGTATTTTCGATAATTGCAGGTCTGATAAGCGGAGGATTGAGCGCCGGGATACAATGGGGACTGCTTGGCGGACCGCAGAGTGAATTCATTCAGAGCTTTGTGGAATCAGAGGCGGAATCCACAGGAATACCAGAGTTTCCGCTGTTTGGATCAGTAAATATCCTGCTGAACATTATTGACAAGGGATTTTCACTGATCCTTACGCTGATAATATTACATTTCGTGCCTTCGGATCTGCTGAAGGATATCCGAAACGGCGGCTGGCGGCAGAAACCTCTTACTGCTGAAGAGATGAAGGCAATGGATTCATCAAGCGGTTTCAGCCGGTTTTCATTGAAGCGGAGACTGACACTGATGTTTCTGATGGTAGCGTTTTCGATAGCGGTGATAGTAGGCTGGGCAGGAATAAGGCTGTATTTCCGGAACGCAAAACAGGAAAAAACAGAGAATGCGGTCAATGCTGCAAAATTTGCCGCAGAGGTCGTGGAACCGCTGAAGGTCAATGACTATATCAGCTACGGTGAAAAAGTGCCCGGCTACCAGGAAACAAAAAAGATGCTGAATAATATACGCACCAATGCAGCCGGTGTTGAATATTTGTATGTGGTGCAGATCAGGGAAGACGGCTGCTATGTGGCATTTGATCTCGACACGGAGGATACTCCGGCATATTCAAACGGTGACAAAATAGAATTTGAAGAGGCGTTCAAGCCCTATCTTCCTGCACTTTTTGCCGGAGAGGAAATTCAGCCTATCGAAAGCGATGATATCACAGGCTGGGTGGTCACAGCTTACTATCCTATCAAGGATAAGGAAGGCAACTGCTACGCATATGCAGGAGCAGATGTATCACTGTCATATATGGCTGATTATATGGGAGAATTCACGCTGCGTGTAGTTCTTATATTTGCTGGATTTTTCTTATTGGTGCTGGCATACGCATTGTGGATAACAGGAATATATATGATATATCCTATAAACAGCATGACATCAGCGGTGGAGAACTTTATAAGCTCCGGAACTGATCAGGAAGAACTGGACAATTCAGTGAGAATGCTCAGGTCGATAGATGTCCATACGGGAGATGAGGTGGAAAGGCTTTATCATGCGGTCTGTGACATGGCATCGAGCCAGACGGAGCAGCTGAGGAATATCCGTCGTTTTTCCGAAAATACCGCTAAAATGCAGGACGGTCTTATAATCACAATGGCTGACCTGGTAGAAAACAGAGACTCGGATACCGGAGCCCATATCCAGAAAACTGCGGCATATGTAAAGATCATAGTTGAGGGACTTAAGCGCAAGGGTTATTACGCTGAGAAGATAACTCCAAAATTCATGTCTGACGTAGTGCGAAGTGCGCCGCTGCATGATGTGGGAAAGATAAATATTCCTGACAGTGTACTTAATAAACCCGGAAAGCTCACTGATGAGGAATATGAGATAATCAAGACCCATACCATTGCCGGAAAGCTTATAATGGAGAAAGCTATAAGCACTGTTGAAGGTGAGAACTATCTGAAGGAAGCAAGAAATATGGCTGCCTATCATCATGAACGCTGGGACGGAAAGGGTTATCCGGAAGGGCTTCACGGTGAGGTGATACCATTGTCGGCAAGAATAATGGCAGTAGCAGATGTATTTGATGCGCTGGCTTCGCCCCGTGTATACAAACCGGCATTTCCGCTGGAAAAAGCACTGTCCATAATACAGGAGGGAGCCGGAAGTCAGTTTGACCCGAAATGTGTAGAGGTGTTTATGGAAGCGCTGCCGGAGGTCAGGGAGATACTGAAAAAATATCATCAGGATATTTAGGAGGTCGTTGGAAATGTTGAAAAATCGAAAAAAACGTTATGCAGCGGCTTTTATGGCATCGGTGATATGTTTGCTGCAAACAGCAGGCTCTGCATCAGCATCGGCTGAAAAAAATACCAATTACAGCTCATTCGGCGGCGGTTATGCAGTTACCCATCAGCTTTCAGATGTGGGATATACAACGGAAGTATATGACGCTTCAAATGGACTGCCGACTTCTGATGCAATGTTTCTTCTCAGTTCAGAAAACGGAAGAATGTGGATAGGCGGATACAGCGGAGTTATCTGTTATGACGGCTCTTCATTTGAAAGACTTGAAACGTCCGGCGGACTTACCAGTGCCAGAGGTTTTTTTGAGGACAGCAAAGGCAGGATATGGGTAGGCACCAATGATAACGGTGTTGTGGTCATAGACGGTCAGAAGAGAGTTCACCTGACTTATAAAGATGGATTGCCCTCATCATCAATACGAATATTTGCTGAGGATAATGACGGCAACGTTTTCATCGGCACGACCTCCGGCATCTGTTATGCAGATGAAGAGCTTGAAATACATGATACATACGGTGAAAACCTGTCCGAAGAGCGGATACTGAGGCTTGATTCTGATACCTCTGGAAAAATATACGGTCAGACAGCCAGCGGAGTGATCTTCTGCATTGACAGCTGTGAGATAAAGAAAAAGTATTCAAGCGCTGACTTCGGAACCGAAAAAATCACAACTATAATGTGTGACACTGAAAATGAGGGAAATGTATATGTCGGCACTGAGGACGGCTGTGTTTATTATGGAAAATTCGGAGACAATGCTGCGGATATGGAGTGCATAAGCATTCCTGAGCTGGGCGGAGAAGTGCATTGGCTGAGCTGTGACTGCGGAGCGGTTTGGGTATCCTCAACAAGTGCAGTGGGATATCTTGATAAGGAGCAGGAATTTCATCTGCTGGACGGACTGCCGATAAGCAGCGGAATCGAGATGACCACAGCGGATTATCAGGGCAATCTCTGGATAGCATCGTCTACTCAGGGAGTTATGAAGCTGGTGACCAGCATTTTCATGGACGTTACCGGTGAAGCCGGAATGGAAGCAGAGGTAGCTGATGCAGTATGTCTTTATCATGATGATATTTATATCGGCACTGACAATGGTCTTAGGATAATAAATTCAGAGGGTGAGGCAGAAGAAAATGAGCTGACGGAATATATAGGCAATTCAAGGATACGGTGTATTACAGAAGATGCCGGCGGAAACCTCTGGATAGCCTCATATACAAATGAAACCGGTCTTATCTGTTATACAGAAGATTCAGAGATAAAGACTTACACTGTTGAAGACGGTATGCCTGACAACCAGATACGCTGCGTGAAGAATACCTCTGACGGCGGAGTGATAGTTGGAACAAACGGCGGTCTGGCGGTGATAAAAAACGGAAAGATCGTCCGCACAGTCGGAAAAGAAGACGGCATAGGCAATACCGTTTTTCTTACTGTCGAAGAAGATGAAGACGGAAATTATCTGGCTGGCACAGACGGTGACGGAATTTATGTTATCAGCAGCAGCGGAGTGCGGCATATCGGCAGAGATGACGGACTGACAAGTGAAGTCATAATGCGTATAATCAGGGACGATGAGAGGGGAGTTTACTGGCTTGTCACCTCTAATTCAATTGAGTATATGAAGGACGGAAAGATCACACAGGTGACTTCATTCCCTTATAACAATAATTATGATATTTATTTTGACAGTCATGATAACGCATGGATACTGTCTTCCTACGGAATTTACACTTTAGACGCTGACGACCTGCTGAACAACAGTGTAACAGACTACGATCTCTTTACAGTTTCAAGCGGACTGCCGTATGCGATAACTTCCAATTCCCACAGCGCCCTCGACAGTAACGGAGAACTGTATATTCCGGGAAGATACGGTGTAGTGAAAGTTAATATTGATAAATATGAAGCGGAAGATCCGCAGTTTCTGACAGATGTAAGAGCCGTATACTGTGATGATGAGAGGATATATCCTGATGCTGAAAATATTTATAGAATACCGGCTTCCCGTGGACGAGTGAGCATATCCGCATCTGTAATGGATTATACTATGCTGGATCCCTTTGTGCATATCTGGCTGGAGGGAGCATCTGATGAAGGCATAACAGTACAGAATAGCAAGCTGTCTGCGCTGGAATATACAGATCTTCCATATGGTGAATACAAGCTGCATATACAGATAGTAAACGGCGAAAGCGGAACGCTATTTCAGGATGATGTTTTCAATATCAGCAAGGCAGCAAGACTGGGTGAGCTGGTAATAATCAAGGTAATGCTGGCGGTGCTGCTTGTATTGCTGGCAGGATATATAGTATGGCGTGTAATGCGTCAGACGGTAATTGCAAGGCAGTATGACGAGGTGCGTAAGGCGAAAGAGGAAGCTGAACGGGCTAACTCTGCAAAATCACGCTTTCTTGCAAATATCTCCCACGAGATACGCACACCTATAAATACTATCATGGGAATGAATGAGATGTCGATGCGTGAAGATGCAACAGGAGTACCGCAGGGATATTTCATGTCGATGATGAACTATGCCTTTGATATCAGGAATGCGTCGGAATCACTGCTTGGACTTATCAATGATCTGCTTGATATATCAAAGATCGAATCCGGAAAAATGCACCTGGTGGAGCAGGAATATGATATACAGGATATGCTGCGGTCTGTGATCTCAATGATAAGGATCAGGAGCAAGGAAAAGGGACTGACATTTGATGTTTCGGTGGAAGAGATACTGCCCCGGCGTTTTTACGGTGATCAAGGAAAGATAAAGCAGATTATCCTGAACTTCCTGACCAATGCGGTGAAGTATACAAATACCGGCGGAATCGTACTGAGCGTATCAATGGACGAAAGAAGCGGAGATACAGCCTATCTGCGGTATTCAGTGAAGGATACGGGAATGGGTATCAGGGACGAAGATCTTGGAAAGCTTTTCATGGCATATGAAAGGCTCGATGAAGAGATCAACAGCAGTATACAGGGAACAGGACTGGGACTTGATATAGCCAGGCGGTTTGCAGAGCTTATGGGCGGAGAGCTTAAGTGTAAAAGCGTTTACCGTGAAGGCAGTGAGTTCATACTGACGCTCCCACAGAAAATAACAGACGATACTCCTGTAGGATTGTTTTCTGAGTATAACAGCAGTGCAAAGGGACCGTATGTGCCTCATTTTATTGCACCTGATGCGGATATACTTATAGTTGACGACAATTCAACTAATCTCAGTGTAATGAAAGGTCTGCTTAAAGCGACAAAGGCATTTATCACTACTTCCCAGAGCGGAGAAGATGCGCTGAACAAGTTAAAGGATTCACATTTTGACGTAGTTCTGCTGGATATAATAATGCCGGGAATGGACGGGATAGAGACAATTGAAAAGATAAGGGAGTTCGATAAAAATATCCCGGTTTATGCGATAACAGCCAATGCAGCAGAGGACGAAGAGTTTTACATATCCAGGGGATTCAACGGATATCTTGCAAAGCCGATAGATGCAGAGGATCTTGAAAGGACGATAATGCGTCATATTCCTGATGCAATGATGGAGAAGCCGGGTCGTGACAGCAGCGGAGATGAGCTTAAGTCACTGCCTGAGAATATGCAGTGGCTCAGAGATACAGAGGGCATATCCGTAGATGAAGGAATAAAGAATTCCGGCGGTGTATCTAACTTTATATTTTCACTGGAGCTGTTCCTGGACACTATTGACGGCAGTTCAAAAGTCATTCGTGAAGCATATGAAAGCGGAAACATAAGGCTTTACACCATAAAAGTTCATGCACTTAGTCTTTCCGCAAGGATAATAGGTGCAGGAGGATTGTCAAAGCTTGCGTCAGAGCTTGAAGCAGCAGCTGAAAGGCTGGATAAAAGCTTTATCATGGAAAATACTGAAAAGCTGCTGTCAGATTATGAAGCATTCAGCGAAAAGCTTGCAGGAATAAAGCAGCGTGAGATAAAGAAATAATGGAAGGAGCATCGGCGATGTTTGAAATAATAAGAGAACACCAATTGAATATAATGCTGGCGCTCTGTGCTATATGTATAATGATGGCAGTGCTGCTGCTTGTGACCCGTTTTCTTTCAAAGAGAAGGAAATGGATAATGATATCCATTGAGCTTACCGCCACATTTCTGCTTTCCTTTGACCGCTGTGCGTATATATACAAGGGAAACCCCACGCATATCGGCACGATCATGGTAAGGCTGTCGAATTTCATGGTATTCTTTCTGACATCAGCGATAGTGCTGTGTTTCAATTTTTATCTTATAGATCTGCTGCTGAATGAAGGAAAACTGAAAAAAATACCTAAGCGGCTTAAGGCAGTAAGTATTATAGCAGCGATAGGTATGCTTCTGGTGGTGATATCTCAATTCACAGGGATATACTATTATTTTGATGAAGATTATATTTACCACAGAGGTTCGGGATATCTGCTTAGCTATGCAGTGCCGTTTATACTGCCGGTAATACAGTTCACAGTTGTAAGACAGTACAAAAAAAGGTTCAGCAAGCTGATCTACACATCGGTGGTGCTTTATATTACATTGCCGGTCATAGTAGGGATAATTCAGATCTTCAGCTATGGAATATCCATAATAACAATGACGATAGTGCTTGTGTCGATATCTCTGTATGTTCTGGCGTATCTTGACATCAATAATGCAGCGGAAAAGGCACACGAGCTGGAGGTAGGAAATCTTCACAAGGAACAGGAGAGTATGAAGCGGCTGTTTGATCAGACGGTTTCAGCCTTTGTTTCGGCTGTAGAAAAGCATGATACATATTCGGAAGGACATTCTGTGCGGACAGCAGAATTTGCAAGGAGAATTGCAAAGGCGGCAGGAAAAAGTGAAGAGGAATGCGAGGAAGTTTTTTACGCAGCTTTGCTTCATGACGTAGGAATGATATCGCTTCCGGATTCAGTGATACAAAAGACAGAGGGATTCACTGAGGAGGAGCTGAGACAGAAAAAACTAAAGCCGGTTATGAGTGCGGAGATATTGTCGAATATAACAGAATATCCATATCTCAGCAGCAGCGTGCGCTATAGTCACGAACGGTATGACGGAACGGGATATCCTGATGGCTTGAAAGGCAAAGATATACCGGATATTTCCAGGATAATTGCTGCGGCAGATGCGTATGATTCAATGATATCCGGAAAGAGAAATATTGCGCCGCTTTCATATCAGGTCGTCAGGGAAGAGTTTATAAAGCAGTCAGGGACACAGTTTGATCCGGTTTATGCGGAGATCGTAGTCCAGCTTCTTGATGCAGACTATGAGGAAGCTCAGAGTGACGGCAGGTCGGAGCTGGGATCAGAACTGATATGCAAAGGCTACAGAGAATCAGTATCCTATGGAATAAGTGCAGATGAAGAGATCGTAAAGATAAGCTTCAGCTGTGAGGCTGTTGAAGAGGGCAAAGGTTCATTTTCTGCACCGTCGATAATAGTGTTCGATTCGTATGACCGGCACATACACAGCGATGCAAAGACCATTGAAGCATATCGTTATCTTGAATACTGCGAGCTTTGGTTTGACGGTCATTATGTCTCCACAAATGCAAGGAACATGGCGGTGAAAGTAACCGAAAACAATGGAACTGCCGGGAAATATGAGATCACAGCCGGACGTTTTGAAGATCACATATCATTGCAGATGATAAGTCCGGAGCGCAGGGTGGATATAATAATAGCACTGCATGATATTTCAAAGGCATCATACATCGGTCTTACCGGAGAGAATTGTCATATCCACAATATTTCCGTGAAAAAAACCGGAGATAGAACGGAAGCCGGTATGATAAGACAGATCGTCAGCAAAATAGGATATACCGACCGGCTGGAATCTGATATTCCGAATATACAGATAGATCATACACGAAATGCTTCAACAGAGGGAATACTGATAAGGGATGAGGTCATCATAGATTTTCACACCATGAGCCTGCCCTCAGCAAATCTTGTGTGGCATTGTCCGTATATTGTTATTTTCACTTCTGAGGATAAAAAAGTTGGAGGAAAAGGCTTCAGAGAATTTGCACTTATAAAGCTGAACGGTGAAAGCTCCGGAAATGACAGTCATGCAAAGAATACGCTTATAATGAAAAAAAGCGATGAATTTCCAGGCTGGGATCAGTGGAAGGAAAAAAATAAAGCCGGAATGGAATGTTCAGTCCGTATAGTGCGAAAGGGCAGCAGAATAATAGTGACCACAGAAAATCTCGGCATAGCAATAGAAAATACTACTGTTATCAGCAAAAAAACAGATGCGGTTTATGCTGCACTGACAGGCGATCAGGTCGCACTGACAGATATCAGGATAAGATGATATTAAAATCAGCGGCATATAATTATGAGCGGCAGATCATTGTCTGTGGGTAACAGATATTTCTGCGGAATTTTTAAGCGGGGGAAAAATCTTTCACAGCTGAAATTATACAGAACGGAAAATATGAGCAGCTCAGCAATAGCAGATGCTGCTCATTTTATTTCATCAGTATAAAGATATCAAAATAATGTATTGACAAATTTGATTTTGTATGATATAATTTAACTAAATCAAACTTTGAGAGCAGGTGAATTATGAAAGATAATTTTGATCTTCAAAGATATCTTACCAGAGGTGTAGAGAATATTGTGGCTGAATCTATCAGGGCAACTCTGAAAAATCCAAGAGAAAGTGGGTTTATGCTGAGGTTTGCAGCTGCCAGCAAAAAAGCTTCCGGCAGAAGAGCTGAGTTTGAAAAACAAGGCTTGCACATACCTTCGTTCCTTATCGCAAGCATTACCAGCAGCTGTAATCTTCACTGTGCAGGCTGCTATTCACGATGCAGCAATGCCACAGCGGATACAGCACCTGTTTCACAGCTGAGCAGCGAAGAATGGCTGAGGATATTTACAGAGGCTGACGAGCTGGGAATAAGCTATATACTTCTTGCTGGCGGAGAGCCTATGCTTCGCAGGGATATAATTGAATCAGCCGGTAAAATGAAGAATATACTCTTTCCGATTCTCACTAACGGCACTTACATGGACGAAAAATACATAGAGCTTTTTGATAAATGCAGAAATCTGCTTCCGGTCATGAGCATTGAAGGTGACAAAAAACTGACTGATAACAGAAGAGGATACGGTGTATATGACAAGCTCATGGATAATATGTCAGCTTTACAGAAAAAAAACCTTATATTTGGCGCTTCAATAACTGTGACCGCTGAGAATATAAGCCAGGTCATCTCCGAAGAGTTCATTGAACATCTGGAAAGCCGTGGCTGCAAGCTTGTAATATACGTTGAATATGTGCCGGTCGGAGAAAATACTTTAAGCCTTGCGCCCGGAGATAATGAAAGGGCGCTGATGAATTCAGCTTTAGAGCAGCTGCGTGAAAAGCATAATGAAATGGTATTTTTATCATTTCCGGGAGATGAAAAGGGTTCCGGAGGATGTATTGCAGCCGGCAGGGGATTTTTCCATATCAATTCCCATGGCGGTGCTGAGCCTTGTCCATTTTCACCGTATTCAGATGTTAACGTCCGGGATAAATCTTTAAGAGAAGCTATATCTTCGCCTCTTTTCAATGCTCTGAGAGAGGGCGGACATTTGCTGGATGATCATTCCGGCGGCTGTGTGCTGTACGAAAAGAGAGAGCTTGTTATGTCACTGCTTGGAAAAACAAATTAAAATCGGGAGATAATATGGATACACAAAAATTAAAAGAATATTGGAAATCAGAGGAGCAGAAGGCTCGTATTATTGGCTGGGATTTCAGTTACATTGAAGACCGCTTTGAAAGTGAAGAGAACGATCTGCCGTGGAATTATAAAGATGTGATCAATAAATACAGAAATCACAGTCAGGATCTGCTGGATATAGATACAGGCGGCGGAGAGTTTCTGCTTTCCCTCGGACACCCTTTTGACAAGACCTGGGCGACAGAAGGATATCCGCCTAATGTAATGCTTTGCCGTGAGAAGCTTGGAAGGCTCGGCATTGGTTTTTGTGAGGTGAATAATTATGGAAATATGCCGTTTCCTGACGGGAGCTTTGATATAATAATTGATCGGCACGGAAGCTATGAGCCGGAAGAATTATACAGGCTGCTGAAACCAGGCGGTTTTTTCATAACTCAGCAGGTCGGTGAGGACAATGACAGAGAACTGGTAAAACTCCTGCTTCCGGAAGCTGAAAAAATGTTTAAGGGGCATAATCTTGCTGACTGTGTTGAAGCGCTGAAAAAAGCAGGATTTGAAATACTTGAAAGCGGCGAAGCATATCGTTCCATAAGATTTTATGATACAGGTGCTTTGGTATGGTTTGCAGGTATAATAGAATGGGAGTTTATTGGTTTTTCTGTAGATAAATGTTTTGAACAGCTGCTTGA
>CAMNFW010000005.1 GCA_946537565.1 uncultured Ruminococcus sp.
GTTCTGGACTGAAACAAGTCTGGGAACTTGTCTGAAGCTGCTGGTGACAATCCTGCTGTCCTTATTATATATTTATGAGCTGTTTGGCGGCGGAAGAGAAAAATCCCCTTCAAAACGTCTTAAGCGCATCGACAGGGGAGCAGGCAGAATATGGCTGGGTGGAATATCTGCCTTTGCTGAAATTTTTGTTATCATATGGTATTTCAATAAAACCGACAGCGGCGCTGCTGCAAAAACATTTTCTATTGTTATGCCAGTGCTTACGATCGCACTTCTGATAATATCCGGACTTATAGCGGTGTCAGTCGGTTCAAAACAGATAAAGCCAAAGGATCATATTCTGCTGCTGCTTTTCTGGTGGGTGCCGGTGGTGAATATTTTTATGATCCGCAGCTTCTATAAAACCGCCCGTCGGGAGTATTACTTTGAAAGCGCAAAGGAAGAAATTGAAAACGCCCGGGCAGAAAATGAGATTTGTTCAACAAAATATCCCATACTCATGGTGCATGGAATCTTTTTCCGTGACTGGCAGCTTATGAATTACTGGGGACGAATCCCGGCTACTCTTATCCGCAATGGAGCTAAGGTTTATTACGGCAGGCAGCAGTCTGCTCAGTCTGTGGCGGACAGTGCAGCTGAGCTGAAAGATACTATCCTTAAGATAATCGAAGAAACCGGTGCTGAAAAAGTCAATATCATCGCTCACTCCAAAGGCGGTCTGGATTCACGTTATGCAGTCAGCTGCTTGGGAATGGACAAGTATGTTGCAACGATCACCACGATCAATACTCCTCACAATGGCTGCGACATGGTTGACTATCTGCTGAAAAAGGTGCCGCAGGGAATGGTGGATTTTCTTGAAAAGCGCTATAATAAGCTGTTTACAGTTCTGGGTGATACTAAGCCGAATTTTCTTGCAGGAGTATACGATCTCAGTGCAGTAAATGCAGCTGCATTAAACGAGAAAATGCCGGATTCACCGGAGGTTTCCTACAGAAGCTATATGTCAGTTATGAGCTGCGCAGGATCAGCAGGATTTCCGCTGAACATAGGCTATTTGCTGATAAAAAAGCTCAACGGTGCTAATGATGGTCTTGTTTGGGAAGGTTCAGCAGCTCATGGTAAATTCACACTGGTGAAGTCACCGCATAAGAGAGGCATCAGCCACGGCGATGTCATAGACCTGTTCAGGGAAAACATCGAGGGTTACGATGTCCGTGAGTTCTATGCAGATATCGTAAAACAGCTAAAGAATGAGGGTTATTGATAGCCTTGAATTCCAGGCTCTGACTTCTGGCAGACCGAGAATTTTGTGTTAATGATACGGCAAAGTCCAAAGGCTGGTATACATATCAGAAACCAGCCTGCGCTGAACAGCGGACAGATCTGCCCCATAAAATTCAGCGCAAGATCAGAATAATCCCAGACCTGCCATTTCATTATGATATTGTCGAATATCCCCACGCACAGTTCAATGCAGGTTATCATAAATGCCCCGATAAAGCAGCGTTTCAGCAGGTTCATACGCCGCAGCTGATTGATCCTGTAAAGCAGTGCGAGGACTATGCCGCCGGTAAGTGACATTGTCCAGTGAGTGTAGCCTCTGCCGGTTATCTCCAGAAGGCTGTAAATAAAATACCCCATGAGAAATGCAAAGGCATAGGGTGAAAATTTGTAGAAATTCATAAAATAAGTACCTCAGTTCTGTAGGATATGCTGATATTATTTGTAATATCAGACATAATATACACAGTTAATTTTTTATACGATCTAAAAATGGTCAGCCGTTATTCAGATACAAAACCTATCCTTCAGCAAAAGTGAAAATCTTTTAGTAAAGGAAATTGCAATTTTTTCAAAGTATTATTCTTTGAGAAGTATGGTGTTGGGGTTTAAAGAAACGGCTGAGTGACCAGAAAGGAAAGTACGTTATATGCGAAAAAGCTGCATAATTATGCATATTTCAAGCCTGCCGTCAGAGTACGGCATCGGCAAAATGGGAAAGCACGCTTTTGATTTCGTGGACTTTCTCAAAAGCGCCGGAGTGAAATGCTGGCAGATACTGCCTCTTTCACCGACCAGCTACGGTGATTCTCCGTATCAGTCATTTTCAGTAAATGCCGGAAATCCTTACTTCATCGACTTTGATATACTTGAGGGCGATGAATTGCTGGAGCGTCATGAGTATTCCAGCTACACATGGGAGTCAGAGCCGGGAAAGGTTGACTACAGCATTATTTATGAAAACTGCTTTGAAGTGCTGAAAATAGCCTATTCCCGCTTTAAACCAGCACGATTCCCGGAGTACAAAAAGTTCTGCGACGATAATAAATCATGGCTGGACGAGTATGCTCTCTTCATGTCACTTAAATCTAAAAACGGCGGAAAGGCTTGGTATGAGTGGGACGAGGAAATTGCTATGCACCGTCCGAAGGCTGTTGCTGCTGCAAAAAAAGATCTGAAAAAGGAGATCGGTTTCTATAAGTTTATTCAGTTTGAATTCAGCAGACAGTGGAATGAATTGAAGAAATATGCCAACAGCTGCGGTATTGAAATAGTAGGAGATATTCCGATATACTGCGCTTTAGACAGCGTTGAGGCATGGTCGCAGCCGAAGCTTTTCTGGTTTGACAAAAAGCGCAGACCGGTGTGTGTTGCCGGCTGTCCGCCCGATGAGTTTTCACCGACAGGTCAGCTATGGGGAAATCCGCTGTATGACTGGAGCTACCATAAAAAAACAGGCTATGAGTGGTGGATAAACCGTATCGAGTCAGCTTCTAAAACTTATGATATTGTCCGTATCGACCATTTCAGAGGCTTCGAGAGCTATTATACCATTCCTTTCGGTAATGAGGATGCAACTATTGGCGAGTGGAAAAAAGGTCCGGATCATGAGCTTTTCAAGCTGGCTGAGGAGAAGCTGGGCAGACTGAATATCATTGCTGAGGATCTTGGATTTATAACTCCGGAGGTTCGTGCAATGCTGGACAACTGCGGATATCCGGGAATGAAGGTTTTGCAGTTTGGATTCAGTGATGGCGAAAATGAGCATCTTCCGCACAATTTTACGACAACTAATTGTTTCGCATACACCGGCACTCATGACAACGAAACGCTTATAGGCTGGGTTGAATCAATGGACAAGAAGTCGCTGAAATTCACCAGAAAATACCTGAATGTCCGTAAAAAGAGCGATATACCGGCAGCCGTTATTCGTGCTGCATGGGGAAGCGTTGCACAGGTCGCAGCTGCCCAGATGCAGGATTTTCTTGATAGTCCTAAGAGCGGAAGGATGAACACTCCCTCAACTCTCGGCGGCAACTGGCAGTTCCGCACAAAGGAAAGCGATTTCACTCCTGAGCTGGCTAAGCATATTAAAAAACTTAACAAAATGTACAATAGATGATGCTGGTTTGCATTGTCAATTTGAGATATGTGTGATCAGTTAAGATGAAGTATAATTGCTGAATGCGGCAAATTATTTTTCATGTTGAATTGATAGACTTATGAAAAAGAATTCTTCTTGAAAATAGTGGATAAATATACAATTCGGAGGACGAAAATGGATAAAAATACATTTATGGAAAAATTCACCGGCAGACTTCCAAAGGCTCTAAAGCAGGCTACCCCTCAGCAGCTTCACAATGCTCTGGGGGATACGATAATGGAGCTGTATGCTGATCAGTGGACTGAAAGCAGACAGGAGCATCTGGCAAAGCGCCGGGCAGCCTATCTTTCAATGGAATTTCTGGTTGGACGAGCAGTGTACAATAATCTTCTCTGCCTGGGAATTTATGATCAGGTGAACGAGATTTTCAGTGAGCTTGGACTTGACCTGGCTGACCTCGAAGAGATAGAGGACGCTGCCCTCGGTAACGGAGGTCTTGGCAGACTTGCTGCCTGTTTCCTTGACTCTGCTGCTACACTGAGCCTTCCGCTGGACGGTTATGGAATCCGCTATAAGTACGGCCTGTTTAAGCAGTCCATTGTTGATGGTTTCCAGAAAGAGGATATTGATGACTGGACAAAATATGGCGACTGCTGGTCAAAGCGCTGTGACGCTGAGACTGTTATTATTGAATACAATGGTCAGACAGTGAAGGCTGTGCCGTATGATATGCCCGTATTTGGCTGTAAAACAAGAAATATCGGTACTCTCAGGCTATGGCAGGCTGAACCGGTCAAGGAGTTTGACTTTGATACTTTCAATCAGCAGAATTATCTTGAAGCCTCAAAGGAGAAGATTTTTGCCGAAGATATTTCTCGTGTGCTTTATCCCAATGATGATACCAACGAGGGCAAGAAGCTTCGTCTTAAGCAGCAGTATTTCTTTAGCTGTGCGTCACTGACGGACATTCTCAGAAAGCATAAGCAGCGTTTCGGTACACTTGATAATATTGCAGATTATATATCAGTTCAGCTGAATGACACACATCCGGTAATATCAATTCCCGAACTTATACGCCAGCTGGTTGACAATGAAGGCTGGACCTTTGAAAAAGCCCTTGCTACAGCTAAGAAAGTGTTTAATTACACAAATCATACTGTAATGCAGGAGGCACTTGAAAAATGGTGGATAGGACTTGTGCAGGAGGTTCTGCCGAGAATTTATGAGATCATAATTCAGATCAATGAAGAGCTTATTGCTGAGATGTATGCGCATGGCGTACAAAAAGATAAGATCAACCGTATCAAAATAATCAAAGGCGAGCTTATTCATATGGCAGACATGGCTTGCTATGCTTCAAGTCATATCAATGGAGTTGCAGAGATCCACACTCAGATTCTTAAAGATACAGTTCTTTCTGACTGGTACAGTTTATATCCAGAGCGTTTCCGCAACGAGACCAATGGAATAACTCAGCGCCGCTGGCTTGCACTTTGTAATATGGAGCTTTCCGGTCTTATCACCGAGCTACTGGGAAATGATGAATGGATAACGGATCTTGATAAGCTTAAGGAACTGGAAAAATTTGCCGATGATGAAGCTGTTCTCAGACGGTTCATTGACATAAAACAGGTCAAAAAATCTCAGCTGGCTGATTTTATCAAGTTGCATGACGGCATAGACATAGATCCCACATCAATTTTTGATATTCAGATCAAGCGTCTTCATGAGTATAAGCGTCAGCTGCTGAATGCTTTTTCAATGCTTTGGCTTTACTATGGAATCAAGGACGGAAGTATAAAGGATATTGCGCCTGTTACGTTTATTTTCGGAGCAAAGTCAGCTCCAGGATACCGCCGTGCAAAGGCAATAATCAAGTATATCAACGAGATTGGCAGGATCGTATCAAGCGACCCTGACACAAAGGATATCATCAAGGTAGTATTTGTCCAGAACTACAATGTTTCTTACGCTGAGAAGCTGGTAGCAGCTGCTGATATTTCAGAGCAGATATCTACAGCGGGAACTGAAGCCTCTGGAACCGGTAACATGAAGCTGATGCTGAACGGTGCTGTTACACTCGGAACCTATGACGGTGCAAATATTGAAATTGTTCAGGAAGCTGGGGAAGAAAACAACTATATCTTTGGTGCAAAGGTTGAAGAGCTTGACGATATAATGCCAAACTATGACAGCCGCAAGGTTTTTGCTGAAGATGCTATGATAAAGAAAGTTGTATCTTCACTTATTGACGGCAGTGTTTCAGACGGCGGCAGCGGTGATTTCAGGGAGCTTTATATGTCTCTGCTGGACGGTGCAAGCTGGCATTCGCCTGATAATTATTATCTGCTTGGCGATCTCCGCAGCTATATCGAAGCCAAACTCAGAACCAACAGCGATTATAGCAATGATCGTCTTGGCTTTGCAAAGAAGCAGTGGCTTAATATGTGTAATGCCGGAAAATTCAGTTCTGACAGAACAATTGCAGATTATGCTGAAAACATCTGGGGAATAAAGGCAGCTGAGTAATATATAATAAGCTGTCGATGACAATGTTTATTTTATAGTTTTAACAGCAGGCGTTTCTCATTCATGATAACCGGCAATTAATAGCAGTGAAAATAACAAACTGCCCCGAAGCAATATATCATTTGATATAACGCTTTCGGGGCAGTTAATTTTTATTTGTGAGAATTAAACGGTGGATATTACTGTTAATAATTATACAGTCATTGCTTCGATATCAGCATCGGTTATTTCGCCACGCATGATCTTCTCGAACTCTGCATTGTCGATCTTCTCAAATTTAAGAAGATACTTTGCAAGGAGGTGGAGCTTGTCGATATTGGCAGTCAGGATAGCACGGCAGTCTGAATAAGCCTTTTCGATAATACCCTTGATCTCCTCATCGATTTTAGCAGCAGTGATCTCGCTGTAATTTCTTGTGTGACCGTAGTCCTTGCCGAGGAAAACTTCATCATTGTCAGAGCCATAGACAACGGTTCCGAGTTTTTCGGAGAATCCGTATTTTGTGACCATACTTCTGGCGATATTTGTAGCACGTTCAATGTCATTGGAAGCGCCAGTGCAGATATCGTCAAGAATAAGTTCTTCGGCAACACGACCGCCAAGCAGCATGATAATATTCTCACGCATCTGATTTCTTGAAACGTGTCTGTCATCGTTATCCGGACGGGTAACTGTCAGACCGGCAGCCATACCACGCTGAATTATAGTGACCTGATGAACCTTGTCCTGAGTGGGAAGGTTGAAGGCAGCGATAGCGTGACCGGACTCATGGTAAGCAGTAACACGCTTATCGTGGTCAGTAACGAGGCGGGATTTTTTCTCCGGACCGGCAATGACCTTCATGGTAGCCTCTTCAATATCAGCCTCAGTAATAGCCATTCTGCTGTTTCTTGCAGCGAGAAGAGCAGCTTCATTCAGGAGATTTTCAAGATCAGCGCCTGTGAATCCCTGAGTAGTCTGAGCGATGATCTTAAGATCAACATCAGGACCCAAGGGTTTATTTTTAGCATGA
Organism: uncultured Ruminococcus sp.; assembly: GCA_946537565.1. Classification (GTDB taxonomy): domain Bacteria; phylum Bacillota; class Clostridia; order Oscillospirales; family Ruminococcaceae; genus Ruminococcus. The sequence goes on from CAMNFW010000005.1 coordinate 6,930, forward strand.
ACTTTGAGGATCTCCTCACGTCCTTTTACATCTGGATAACCGACAACGATCTGTCTGTCGAATCTTCCAGGTCGGAGCAGAGCTGGGTCGAGGATATCACGGCGGTTGGTGGCAGCGATAACGATAACGCTTTCGTTGCCTGTGAAACCGTCCATTTCAACGAGCAGCTGGTTAAGTGTCTGTTCACGTTCATCGTGACCGCCGCCGAGACCGGCACCTCTGTGACGGCCGACAGCATCGATCTCGTCGATGAAAATAATAGCAGGGGCGTGTTTTTTAGCCTGTTCAAAGAGATCACGGACACGGGAAGCGCCCACACCAACGAACATTTCCACAAAGTCAGAACCTGAGATCGGGAAGAATGGGCAGCCGGCTTCACCGGCAACAGCTCTTGCAAGAAGGGTCTTACCTGTACCAGGAGGGCCGAGGAGAAGCACACCCTTAGGAACTTTAGCTCCGATCTCAGCGTATTTCTTTGGGTGTTTCAGGAAGTCAACGATCTCCTGAAGCTCCTGTTTTTCCTCATCAGCGCCGGCAACGTCATCGAAGGTAGCTTTTCTTGCACTTGCACCAGATTTAAGGTTAGCCTTGCCGAAGGAGGTATACTTACCGCCGCTGCTGCTCTGTTTCATCATGAAATAGAGGATAGCGATACCCAGCAGAACGGTGAGAACGACAGGGATAAGGGAATAGAGCCAGGTTCTGTCGGTAATCTTGATATAGTTCTGTTCCAGAGGTTCATTGGGATACTTTTTGTTATACTCAACACGGTAGTCCTTAGTATCCTGATAGAAGATATCAACATTTGGAACGTTATACTTTTGTTTAGCAGTCTCACCACGGAGCTGATAAACCAACTCACCGGTACCAAGATCGAGCTCATAGTAGCAGACCTCATAGTTATCGAAGTGGCTGATGACTTCGGTATAATCGGTCTTGTCGGCACTGCTGCTGATTTTGCTGCTGACAAAATAGATGCAGAATATAGCTATGATAATGATCATAATGTAGGTAAAAATGCCTTTGCTTTTTTTAGGTGTCAAGCTATTCACTCCAATCTGAAACAGTGATCTTAAGCAGTCTTTTAGTGGATTTATCCGGTGCAGCACGCTGGGCGACGCCGATGCACTCAGCAAAAACTGTACCCAGATCGTCCTGGATAAAGTGCAGAAACTGACGCTTATCCTTAGGAACTGTTTCGTTTATTAATTTTTTAACAGAGGAAGCGAAGCTTCTTCCGCAGAGCTGGATCTTGTCGCCGAATCTGCGATTTCTTAAAACAGCTCTTCCCTTTATTTTATCATAATCCAGGAGATAAAATGTTAAGTTTTTATGAATATCTTCAACTTTCGCCATTTCGTCACATAACAGCAGCTGACACGTTAATTTTTTGTCAGGAAATAACCTGTTGTCACCGATTTCAAGAGGACAGAAAAGCTCCTGATGATCAGATTTCTGGATCTGTTCAAGCTCAATGCAGCCGTTGGCAGCGATCAGAAAGAACTGACCTGAGATATTGATTTTGCCGCCGGAAATCAGGATATGGTCGGCTTCCTCCAGTCTGTCGAAGGAATATGGCAGGGAATTGTCAGACAGAAGCCGGGCGATGCAGCGTTTTCTCACAACAGACGGAAATACATTCAGTCCGTTTAGTTTACAGCCGGATCTGCACAATTTTTCAGCCTTATTGGTTTCAGCTTCGATGAAGCTGTTTTCCTCACGGAGAGCGGAAACAGAGCGGACTGATGTGGCATTAATAGAAGGGTTAAGCTCGGTGAGCAGAGGGATTATCTGATGTCTTATTTTATTCCGGGTATAGTCATCGGACAGATTAGTGCTGTCGGTGACGAAGGATTCACCGAGAGTTTCAAGAGAAGAAATAATTTCTTGTCTTGTAACATTGAGGATAGGACGGATAATATTTCCTCTTACGGGAGGAATACCGGCGAGACCTTTAAGGCCAGAGCCTCTTGTTAGGTTCAGGATCAAGGTTTCGAGGTTATCATTGGCATTGTGAGCTGTGGCGAGTTTTTTGCCGGAGGAATAATTTTTAAAAATATCATATCTGAGTTTACGGGCAGCCTCTTCATCTGAGAGACTGTTTTCATCAGCAAATTTTTTAACATTGCATGAAACCGCCGTAAATGGGATATCCAGCCGTTTGCACAGCTGGCGGCAGAATTCCTGATCCCGGTCACTTTCTGCGCCACGCAGACAATGATTGACATGAAGAGCTTCAACGCTTATGCCTAATGCAGAGCTTAATTTATTCAGCATCAGCAGAAGATAAACGCTGTCAGCACCGCCGGATAATCCACAGACCACAGTGTCACCCGGCTGGAGCATTGAGTATTCATTAATAATAGATAAAATTTTATCAGACATATCAGTTCTCCGGCGGTGTACTGTATTCCGGGTTTGAGAATCTTGTGAACTGACCGTCCCAGATCAATTCAACGCTGCCGGTCTCGCCGTGTCTGTTTTTAGCAACAATACACTCCGAGACATTCGGACGCTGACTTTCCTTATTATAATAAGCCTCACGGTAGAGGAAAAGAACGATGTCGGCATCCTGTTCGATAGAACCGGATTCACGGAGGTCAGAAAGCTGCGGCCGTTTATCATTTCTTCCTTCAACAGCACGGGAGAGCTGGGACAGTAAAATGACAGGAACATTCAGTTCCTTAGCCATTATCTTGATCTGTCTTGTGATCTCGGAAATTACAGTAACACGGTTATCAGAGCGGGAAGTAGACTCCATGAGCTGGAGATAGTCAATGATGATAAGACCGGGATTTTTGATTCTTCTGAGCTTAGCTTTCATTTGCTGAACGGTCATACCGGCGGTATCGTCGATATACATATGGAGCGTACTCAGCATAGCAGCGCTGGTGGCGAGTCTGCCCCACTCTTCACCCTGGATCCTGCCGGTTCTCAGTGCGCTGGATTCGATGAGAGCCTCAGTGGAGAGCAGACGGGTAGCCAGCTGTTCCTTTGACATTTCCAGGTTAAAAACCACAACTTCTGAATCGCCTCGTCTTGCTACATTTGAAGCAATATTCATAGCGAAAGAGGTTTTACCCATACCAGGACGGGCAGCGATAATAATAAGGTCAGATCTATTGAGACCGGTGGTTATAGTATCGAGACTGGAGAAGCCGGTTTTAGCTCCGATGTATTTTTCTCTGTCCTCGCCGGCGAGTTTACCGAGTCTGTCATAGGCTTCGAGAACAGCGTCAGCGATAGGCACAAGACCTTTGATATCCTTATCCTGGCGGATATTATAGATTTTCTGTTCAGTGGCATCGAGAAGCTGCTGGGGGTCACTTTCGCCGGCAGCTATCTCATCGAGAATTTCCTGAGCCACATAACCGAGGCTTCTAATCAGGTACTTATCAGCAACGATCTTGCAATAGCTTTCCACATTTGAGGTAGTAGGGAGGGTGTTTGCGATCTCAGCGAGATAACGTTTTCCCTCAGCCGGACTATCAAATATAGGCAATGCAGTGATCTCGTCCAGGACCGTGACAACATCTACAGCTCTATTTGCGGTGAACATACGGAGAATAGCGCCGTAAATAGCCTTATGCTGCTCGCTGTAGAAATAATCAGGCTTGATTTTTTCTATGACAAGCGGCAGCACATTAGGGTCAGAGAGAATAGAGCCAATAACGGATTGTTCAGCTTCGATGTTGTGTGGAAGAACGAGACCGGGCAGTGAAGGTGAATTATCCATTATTCTTCAACAACCTCAATATCCACATTTTCGGAGATACCGGTATAGAACTTTACAGCGGCGGTATATGAGCCGAAATTTTTGATATCGGTATTGAGAGTGATCTTCTTTTTGTCAACCTTAACACCCAACTGGGAGTCAAGAGCATCAGCTACATTAGCTGGAGTAACTGAACCGAAAAGGCGGCTGTTAGAGCCAGCTTTAGCCTTGATGATGACTTTTTTGCCTTTTACCTTAGCAGCAGCCTCAGAAGCAGCCTGTTTTTCCACATCAATTTTATGCTGAGCGGAAGCCTGCTGATTCTGGAGGTTATTCATATTAGAAGGAGTAGCTTCAACGGCGAGACCCTTAGGAAGGAGCATATTTCTTGCATAACCGTCGGCTACATTTTTAACCTCACCTTTTTTTCCTGAACCTTTAACGTCCTGTAAAAAAATAACTTTCATATCAATTATCCTTTCAATTATATTAATTCATAATTTCTGATTTATAGTTATTGGTTTGATTTATCAGCACAGTAAAAAAGCGGGTATCATGGTATATGATAAAACGGGCAGATATGGGTGCTGAGTAATGTAAAAAACATTGCTGAAGAGAGAAACCGCAGTTATAGATTATGGATTACAAATTTATTTAACTTTTATTTTTTCGGCAACATCACTGCTTCGGTGGTCGATAGCAGCTGTAAGTAATTTCTGAGCCTCTTCAAAAGAAACTCCTTCAAGCTGTGCTGCAGCCATAGACTGATGACCGCCGCCGCCCAGCTCTTCCATAATGACCTGAACGTTCACTGCGCCGAATGAACGGGCAGAGATATTGACCGTGCTGCCGGTTTTATACAGCACAAAGGAGGCATCGACATCTGATACGCCCAGCAGTTCATCAGCAGCCTGCGGAGCAACAATTCTGATATCATCGGATTTAAAGTCAGCAACAGCTATAGCGCAGTTGTTATGGAGCTTAGCGGAGGCGACTATCTGAGTTCTTCGTCTGTAGGAATCCAGTGAATTGGAGAACAGAAGCTTGACAGCAACTGTATCAGCTCCCAGTTTTTTCAGGTAAGCAGCAGCCTCAAAGGTACGCACACCGGTTCTCATCACGAAGTTTTTGGTATCCAGCATGATACCGGAGAGCAGAGCATCAGCATAAACCGAAGCGATTTTTTCTTCAGCCGGATACTGGAAATACTGGATAATTTCGGTGACCATTTCGCAGGCAGATGAAGCATAGGGTTCATGGTGGAAGATAACAGCATTGTCAATAAAATTAACTGTTTTTCTATGGTGGTCGATAACAACAACAGATTTAGCCTTGTCATAAAGCTCACGGCTTTCGATGAAGTCCTTGTTATGTGTATCAACAACGATCAGAAGATCATTTTGTTCGATCATAGAAACAGCGGCGGAGGGAGTAATAAAAAGGTCTGAATTGGTTTTTTTCTCTACTCTGTCGATCAGCTGAGGGGAGAGGCTTTTATTTCTGTCCACAGCGATGTGAACTTCCTTGCCCAGCAGTTTAACGGCACCGGCGATACCGCAGGCAGCTCCCACAGAATCCAGGTCACCGAAGCGATGCCCCATAAGGAAGATCTTACCGGAGCTGCTAATGAGATCCTGGAGAGCGTTAGCAATGATACGGGATTTTGAACGGGACATTTTTTCAACGCCCTTAGAACCACCGCCGAAGAATCTATAACCGTTCTCAGTTTTGACAACAGCCTGATCGCCGCCTCTTCCAAGCGCCATATCAAGGCATTGACGGGCGATTTTTTCGCTTTCGGCGAGGGTAGAAGCGCCCTGTCCCACACCGATAGAGAAGGTGAGGGGATATTTTGAAGCGATGATGATATTTCTTGCCTCGTCGAGTATTTTGAATTTTTCGCTGATAATGAGTTCGAGCCAGCTGTTTTCGATGACGGCGAAGAAGGTATTGGAAGAAGTTTTTTTGATGAAGCCGTTGGTGCCGTTCATGAAATTTTCGATAAGCTTTTCAGTTTCGACAGAGACCTGAGCTTTTTCGCTTTCCTTGGCATTCTGGAGAATTTCGTCATAGTTGTCGATAGTGAGAATGACCACATTTGGGCGGGAGTCCTCGGATTGTTTTTTAAGGGTGAGATAAGAGGTCTCGTCGTGAAAATAGATAATGAGGAAAGAAAGACCGTTCTCGTTGAATTTTTCGCCGGTCACACGGTAGGTATAGCCGCTTATATGGCAATAGCTGAAGCCCTCACGCTCCAACATATCAAGATCAGCTTTGACATAGCCTTCAAAGTCCAGACCATAGACATCTGAGCCCAGGCTGATTTTTTCGCTGAAGGTCTGATTGTACCAGACGAAGCGTTTTTTGTCGTCAATAACAGCCACAGGTGCTGGCAGGAAATTCATATAATCTGCGGCAGAACTTTCCAGGTGGGAATTCATTTTTGAGATATGCCGCATAGCATTTTTTGAATAATAAACCGAAAGGATAATGAGGGCTGCAAAAAGTACAGCCGAACCGGCAAGCAGAATAGTGCCGCAGGTATTGTTATAATAATAAACAAGAAGACTGCCGGCAATTGAATTCAGCAAAAGCACAGCCAGCAGAGAAAAAAACACTGCCGGGAATTTTGGCTTCATTTTTTACAGTGCCTCCTTTCGGTTTTGTTGAAAATATCAATATGAAGCGTTGAGATATCAGGTTTCCATGATAATAGGCAGGATCATGGGGCTGCGCTTAGTTTTCTGATAGATATAATCAGAGAGAGCGTCCCTGAGTTTACCCTTAAGGGTGTTCCATTCTTTCAGCTCAGCATATGAGCAGCTGTCGAGGGTGCTGTTAAGGATAGCCTTAGCCTCGTCCATAAGCTCTTCGGACTCACGGACATAAACAAATCCACGGGAGATTATATCTGGTCCGGCAATGACCTCATTTGTTGCACGTTCGATGCCTATGACAATTATAATAAGACCATCCTGAGCCAGGTGTTTTCTGTCACGGAGAACGATAGAGCCTACATCGCCCACTCCGAGACCGTCAACAAGTACACGACCTGAGGGAACCTGTGACACTACCTTCATGGTAAGACCGTCGGTTTCGATAACATTACCGATCTCTGCGATAATTATATTCTCTTTTGGCAGACCCATTTGAATTCCCAGATCTGCGTGTTTTTTCAGGTGTTTATATTCACCGTGAACAGGAATGAAGAATTTAGGCTTAGTGAGAGCCAGCATGAGCTTCAGTTCTTCCTGACAGGCATGACCTGAAACGTGGACCTCATACATTGCCTCATAAACGACCTCAGCGCCGGATTTCATCAGTTCATTGACAACTCTTGTCACATATTTTTCATTGCCTGGGATAGGAGTTGCAGAGATTATAATGAAGTCCATTGGAGTGATGTTAACTTTTTTATGATCGTTCATAGCCATTCTGGTCAGTGCTGACATAGGCTCACCTTGACTGCCGGTGGTTATGAGCACGATGCGTTCATTCTCATATCGGTTCATAAGTTCGATGTCTATGATAACACCGTCCGGAACATCGAGGTAACCCAGTTCAATGGCGGTGTTTATAACATTGATCATACTTCTTCCGAATATAGCGACTTTTCTGTTATAGCGGACAGCGCAGTTAATGATCTGCTGTACCCTGTGGATATTTGAAGAGAAGGTGGCGATGATAATACGCTTGCCCTCGCCTTTTTTGAAGAGCCTGTCGAAGGATTCACCGACAGTGCGTTCAGAGTGGGTATAGCCTGGTCTTTCGGCATTAGTAGAGTCAGCCATAAGAGCGAGGACACCCTTGCTGCCCAGCTCACCGAAACGTGCAAGGTCGATGATCTTGCCGTCTATAGGTGAATAGTCAACCTTAAAGTCACCGGTATGAACAATGACACCGGCGGGGGTATGGATAGCCATACCTACGGAATCGGGGATAGAGTGGTTGACCTTGATGAATTCAACAGCCATACATCCCATTTTCACGGTCTTTTTCGGCTCAACGATATTGAGCTGGACTTTGCCGAAGAGACCCTGTTCACGGAGCTTGCCTTCGATAAGACCGATCGTCAGCCTTGTGGCATATACAGGCACATTGACTTTTTTAAGGAGATAAGCCAGACCGCCGATATGATCCTCGTGGCCGTGAGTAATAACGATACCTCTGATCTTGTCGGCATTTCTTTCAACATAAGTAAAGTCCGGGATAACTATGTCAACACCGGGCATATCAGCATCCGGGAAGGCGAGACCGCAGTCGAGAATGAACATATCGTTTGAACATTCAAACACGTTCATATTTTTGCCGATCTCATTGAGACCGCCCAGGGGTATGATTCTGACTGGGGTACGTTTTACTTCCTTAGGCTGACGGGATTTTTTCACCTTTTCAGCAGGAACATCTGCGGCAGTATCCGCAGCTTTTTTGCGGCTGGATTTTTTTGCAGGCGCAGCAATGCTTCCGGCAGCTGATCTGCGGACTTTTTTTGTGGTTTCTTTTTCGTTCACTAAAAACCTCACTTTCAGTTTTACTGGACAGGCTGAGAGAAGTTGGAGCCTATCCTTATGACGGGTGGTGAATGGAGACTCAGGGAGGTCAGCACAGATACATCGGATTGAATAGACGACAGCTGATTTATACTGAGCCGGTAAAATGCTCTGTTAAAAGGGGACAGAGACTTTTTTAAAAAATATATCTTAATGACTGTTCAGCAGTCAATAAAGCCTTTGGTCTTAAACTGATAACATGAATCGTTGTATACGCAAATAAAACTGCATAAAATATTAATATACTATTATTATACAAAAGCTGGAGCGATATGTCAATACTAAAAAAACAATGTTTTCAGAATTGTTAAATTTCCACAGCAATGAAAAAAGGTGACATTATATAGTTTGTAATTGATAACATATCAGGAGTTCGGCTGAAGTCTGGCAGTCCATATCCTGCAAAGCTCAGCGGCAGTTTCCATTGAGTAAGCCTGGGCGGTCAGGGAAATACGCTGCCTGCCGCTTCGGGAGACAATGATCCGCCCATTTTTATCGGGAATAACAGTATCCTCCGGCAGCTTATCCAGGACGGAAAAAACAATTTCCCGGCGCACAGAGCGGAAGTCCGGCATCTGGCTTATGATATTGAAAAAGAGCTGCCGCCGGGAAGCAAGCTGACAGCAGAGATAGAGCATATCATGGAGATAGCGCTGTTCAAGAGCTTGTCTGGGTGCCGGGGAAGCGGAGCTGAAAGGTATAGCTTTTCTGTTGAAACTGGTTAAAATCTCGTCAGCGCAGCAGTGAAAATTCTCCGGCAGATAGATCTCACTGCCTTTGTCCGTAAGCATAACAGCACCGGCTAAGATAAGCTTATCCTGTGGGATATAGCCATAATTCAAGGAATAAGCATTGACTTTTTGTCCGTTGTCGGAAACCTGAAAAACCAGCTCCTCGTCATTTTCATTAAAAAAATTAAGCCAGAGAGAGCGCATAGCTTTGCTTCCGCAGCTTACTCCGGCAGGTAGTTTGCTGTTATGATCAGGTATTGAATCCGCAATATTACTGGTGTAAATGCAGCTGAAAGAGGTAACAGTGTGTATTCTTCCGCATTTTCCTGAGACAGGTGCAGGGGCTGAGGAAAGGAGTTTTCTCAGCATATCCCTGTTCATGACCTCGCCGCAGCTTCCGAAAAATGAAAACGTAAGTCCCTGACCGCCTACAAATATACCGCAGTCACATCCCAGCAGCGGAATGCTGAAACGAAAAGACTGCATTTCTGTGTTGTCACAAAGATATACGGTTATTCCGGCTTCCGAGATTCCGCAGCAGAGGGCATATACAATATTCAGCCGCCTGAAGGCTTCACAGCCAACGCATATCCTCCTGAAATTTCCGGCTATGCACCGTCCAAATTCAGATGCTTCCTTAGAACTTACCGCAGCCTCAGATACTGCCTCACAGCAGCTGTCACGAAAACTAAAAAAATTATTTTCTCCTAAATATCCCATGATAAACCTCCTGTGGTTTTTATTTTATCATGGGCAGTTCACAGGTTCTTATTCAAAGGCAGCTGCTGGTGAAAATGTCGAATTACTGCCTGATATGTTGAATGAGAAGGACTTGTTTATGATAAGGTCACATATAAGTAAAAAGAATGATAAAGTCTTTATTCAGAATCTTTATCGGAGCTTAGAGATTTCTTAGGGATCTTTCTCATCAGCAAAACAAGAGCCAGCAGGTTAGGTATTGCCATAAGACCATTGAAAATATCTGAAATTGTCCAGACTGTATTCATTGCAGCTATTGCACCAGTCGATGCAGCGGCAGCGAAGATCACGGAAAACAGCCTTTTATAACGATTGCCTGTAAGGTATGAAAATGAGGTCTCACCGCAATAATACCAGCCGATAACCGTGCATAGAGCGAATACATTCATTTCAGCTGCCAGGAATAAATCGGCGTTATTGCCAAGAATACTGCTGAAAGCTGCAGAAATATCACTGCCGGCACAAAGAAGAGCAAGAGCAGTTAAGGTGCAGCAGAACATATCGATCAGCACTTCCGCCATACTCCATGCTCCTTGTGAGACAGGTGAAGAGCTTCCGGCAGCACTGTGAAGAGCCGGGGAACTGCCGAGACCTGCCTCATTTGAGAAGATGCCTCGTCTTATACCAACAGAAACAGCATATCCGCATATGCCGCCAGCTGCCTGTTTTAAGCCGAAAGCTCCGCAAAAAATATCCGGGATCACCATTGGGAGCCTGTTTCTGTGCAGGAACACAACTGCGAGACAGACGATAGAATACAGCAGTGAAGCTGCCGGAAGAAGATATGCAGCTGCCGCACCGATACGCTTAGCGCCTCCGGAAACGATAAGAAGTATCACAGCGAATGCGGCTGCTGCCAGCCAGTATCTGTTTATGTTTATACAGCTGAGCAGACTTTCTGATGCGGAATTTACCTGAACCATTCCACCCATTCCGAAAGCTGCCAGAACGCAGAAAACAGAAAATACAGCTGCCAGCTTCCGGCTTCCAAGCCCGTTTTTAATGTAAGCCGCAGCGCCTTTTACCGTGTCATTGCTGTACTCAACTGACAGGTAGTTTTCAGCGAAAACCAAAGCCATTCCCAGAAATGCCGACACCCACATCCAGAAAAGCGCTCCGGCACCTCCTTCGAGGATTGCAGCAGAAACTCCAACAATGTTACCGGTTCCCATTGCGGTTCCCAGTGACATACACACAGTTTTCAGCTGAGAAATGCCGGAATTATTGGATTTTTCGCATCTTATCAGATTCACTGTTCTTAGCTGGATAAATCCCAGGCGGAGGGTATAAGCGAGACCAGTTCCCAGCAGCAGAGTTATAAGACCATTTCCCCAGATCTGGTCTCTTATATTTTCGATCAGATTCATTGAATCACCGTCCTTAAAAATGTAAAGCTGTTGTCTTGAGCGCTCAATTAACTTAGAAAGAATTAATGCAGCGGCTTAAGCGGTTCAGAAGAATAACAGCTTCTCCGAAGCTGAACGCAGCTATGTACGCAAAAGCTTCGGCTGAAAAAATGTGGGAAAACACTTGATAATGAAGTGTATTTGTGATATAATTAAAATATACATATTTTGAGAAAGGCGGTGGAAAGTGAAAGAATATAAACCTGATAGACGTGCACTTCATGAAATGCGCTTTATACTTATGATCGTCACAGCTGCGCTGCTGGCTGCTGCAAAAATATACATCCCCGTGGATATGGTCGTCATCATTCTTGGTATATTTTTAGGTGTTGTTGATATCCTGATCATGTTTATTTATCTTCCTCTGCTTTTTTCATCGCTGAAATATGAAGTTTCTGATAATGAACTGACCTGCATCAGCGGTGTATTTATAAAAAGCTACCAGTCGGTTCAGTTTTCTGCGGTGCAGTATACAACTGTGATCTTCACTCCTTTGTCTCAGTACACTGGTCTGAATTTTCTTATACTATTCGTATATGGCGGTCAGCTAAGACTTCTGTTTCTTAAGCAGCAGGATGCTCTGGATATTCTTAATAAAACCCGGAACAAGAAAGAGAGGTAGCCTATGTATCATGAGCATCCTATTCGTATAATCCGCTATTCTATACGGAATCTCTGGCTGATGATCATCCCTCTGCTTCGTGGTATCTCAGTGTATCACTTTCGGGCAGCTGATATTTTTGTCTGGATAAAGGGCGCATGGATGGACATTCTTGTAATGGGAATGATTATTATGTTCGGATTTGTGCGCTGGTATTTCACCAGGATATATGTTGAAAACGATTCTATTATCCTTATACAGGGAGTTATTCTCAGGATAAGAACCACTATTCCTTTTGAAAATGTCAGCATGACAATAGCTGAACGGCCGCTTTGGCTCAGACCGTTAAGCGGTGTAATAATGAAATGTGACACCAGAGCTGGCATACTTAAATCAATTGACATGAAACTGTTGGTCACTGACCGGGTATGCGCCCAGCTGTCAAAAGTAATTCCGAAGCTGGATGTGGATAAACTTGTGACGGATATGCCTAAACCAACAGCGTTGTCAGTGCTGTTGTTTTCAGTATTTTTTTCCAGCGGATTTTCCGGAGTTGTGTATATTGCAACTTTCTTTTTCAAGGGCGGAGATATAAGCCGTGACCTTATAAATCTCTATATCAGCCGCATCAGCGAAACTGCTGAAAAGCTAAACGACAGCTTCCTCATGAAAATTCCGGCAGCAGCAGTTGGTGCAGGAATATTCTTTCTGGTATCATGGCTGATATCATTTATTATAAATCTGCTGAGATACGCTAAATTTGACCTGAAACTGGACGGAGAGCAGCTCCAGGTCTGCTTTGGAGTGCTGAACAGGCGGGAATGTCATATCCGGAACCGTCATATCAATTACACTGATATCAGGCAGAATCTGTTAATGAGACTTCTTGGAGCAGTTACGGTGGATATAAGCTGTGCAGGCTATGGCAGCGGTTCAAAACATCTGCCTGTGCTTCTTCCGGTAAAGCGTGAGAAAGATCTTTCAGGTGTACTGCGGAATATCGGCATTCCTGACAGTATTGAAACTGAGTTTCGTCCGCCGCTTAACAGTTTTCCGAGCTATACTCTCAATCCGGTCCTGCTTGGACTGCTGCTCTATCCTCTGAGGAAGATCGCACTGCTTTTTCTGCCGAATATCAGTGAGCTTATCGACTTTACATTTATTATGATGTATATACCATTAGCCTGGTTTTTGCTGATACAGTTTACAGCGCTGCGTTCAAATGGTATAAAGATCTATAAAGATCAGATCGTTGTCAGGACTGCAAAAGGAACGTCCTTTCATACGGTTATAGCTGATACGGACAACGTGGTAAAAATCGGCATTGAACAGACTATCGTGCAAAGGTTAAATAAAAAATGCAAGCTTGTACTCTGGTTCAGCGGTGAGGGCACTTCACGTTATCAGATCAAGGCAATTTACCGGAAAGATGCTGAAAAAATTAAAAAAATCATTGAGGACAGCAGAAACGGAAACATCAACAATGCTTTGTTCAAGATACACAAAGATGAGCCGAAAAATATAGATTAACAGATTTGAAAGCTGAATGCTTTGATAATAATAGTTTAAATTAAAATATAAAAGAAGGGAATTTTCATTATGCCAGCATATTATTCAGAAATACTTGACACTATATCCTGTATCAACCGTGACAACGGCAGGAGCTTCACCTGCACCGACAGGCTGAACGCCATACAGTCCCTGCTCTGGGACAGCCGCTACAGAAGAATAAACCCCCAGGGTCTTTATCACCTCTACGCCGCAAAGCCGCTGGAGGAGATGAACAAGCCTGTAATACTCGTTACCTCCCATGTGGACTGCGAGATAAATATTTCCCGGTGCTTCAATGATATTACAGAGGACGGATATATGATCGGTACTTTTGATAATTCTCTGACAAACGCTGCTATTCTTCACATTATGCTGTACTCCAATATCCCGGACAATGTGGTCATCGCCTTCACCGGTGACGAGGAGGGCGACGGCACAGGCATAAAGCAGGCTGCAAAATTCCTTGACAATACTGCGGGTATTGAATTTGCCTTTGTCCTTGACGTTACTGATATGGCATGGGACGAGGGCGCAGACTTCACAATTGAGAATGATTTTTTTGATGACGACGAAGGCTACAAGATAGTAAGTCTGCTGAAATCCGTTTCAGCTAAATGGTACTATGTTCCTGCTGACCCGGCGGACGTGCCGGATTATGTATATCAGGACAGAGTTATACCCATTGCTTCTGCTGATGATGAGAGCTGGGATCTGGACGATCTGAATATTGATTGCTGCAGCATCTGTGTGCCGGTACGGGGCGAGATGCACAGCGACAGAGGTGTTCTTGCAAGAAAAAGCTCAATTCCGAAATATATAGAAGCCATTGAAAAGCTTCTGCGTTTCTGGTAAGGAGCAAGCCATGTCAGTAAGCTACAGCAGTCTTACCGGTATTTTCAGGCTGAGAGCCGGAAATACCGATTATATCATGAAGATCGCTCCCGGCGGATACTTAGCTCATGTTTATTTCGGACGTTCAGTGCCGGATGAGGATCTTAGCTATCTTCTGCGGCTTGAGGAAAATCCCTTTACACCTGAGACAAATAATCGTGACAGGGCAGTGTATATGGACACACTGCCTTTCGAGTTTCCATGTTTTGGCAAGGGAGATTTTCGGGAACCGGCTTTTAAAATAACAGCTCCGGACGGTACTTCCACCTGTGATATGGTTTACAAGTCACACAGGATATTTCCGGGAAAACC
>CAMNFW010000006.1 GCA_946537565.1 uncultured Ruminococcus sp.
AAGCCGCTCCGTTATAGTTATTATAATTTTAAGGTATAAAAATTAACCGTTTGCAGCAATAAACCGGGCAAAAATACCGCCCATGCCTATGAATGAAAACAGATAGCTCTTACCCAGCGAAGCCAGATATTTTCCCTTCAGTTCAAGCGCATCAAGAAGCTGACCGAAGTTTGAAAAGCATTCACTAAAAGTGGCTTCTGTGATTCCATATTCCTCTTTCACATAGTCATTAAACCAGTTTGGTCCCAGAGACTTGTCAATATCTGCTCTTGTATAATCCGGCAGCTCCTCAAGCATATAAGCATATATCCGTTCCTTCAATCCCGGAAGCTCCTTCTTGAAAACATCCATCAGCTCCCAGCTCCAGATCACACGCTGGGAAATATATACCGATATTGCCATGATACCAATACAGATAACTGCACTAAGCCAAAACGGCAGCTTTCCTTTCTTTGTCATAAAATGAAAGCCAAAGATTACTCCTGCCGCTATCAGAAATGCAACCAAAGAAGAAATTACACCAAGCTTTCCCAGCAATATCCATATCGCCATGCCCGGAACAGCTCCTGCTGCTGCACCGATAAGTCCTTTTAAAGCAGTGATAACAGGCGATTCATCCGGGTATAGTCTCAGGTCTTCATATCCTGTGTAATTGTTCTCATATTCCATAATTATTTTCTCAGCACGTCATTTGCGAAGATATTCAAGATCCCCATCTACAAAGCCTATTGCAATACCTTTTTTGCCTAAGAGTATATCTCTGGATCTGCCCTTTTCAAGGTACTCCTTGCACAGCTCAGTGAACACATCAAGCACCCTCTGAAAATCCACATTTTCTTCATCTGAAAAATCAAGGCAGAACAAATCCTCCTCAGATGACCAGACTTCATAGCAAGCCCACTCCCCTGCTTCATCTTCCGGGTCAAATCTGTCAGCTGCGATCAGCTGGATACTATAAGGCATAGAAGCAGTCTCAGTGGGAGCATCCTGATAGAGATTGAAGCTGAAAGCCTTGGTTTCATCAGGCATGACGTTGTTTTCAAGAAGAGCGTCCAGCCATGCGGCAAAATGCTCATAAACTTCAATATTTATCATATCAGCCTCTTATTCTATTGCACCGAACTTGCACTGTTCCTTGCATATTCCGCAGCCTACACACTGAGTATGGTCGATAACTGCCTTCTTGTCCTTGATAGAAATTGCTGGACATCCCAGCTTCATACAAGCCTTGCAGCCTACACATTTAGCTGTATCAACTGCAAACGGCGGATTATGCTTAACATATTTAAGAAGAGCGCAGGGACGGCGTGAAATGATAACTGATGCTTCATCAGCAGCCAGCTCTTCCTTGATAGCAGCCTCAGTTTCTGCCAGATGATATGGATCGGTAACTCTTACACGCTTGATGCCGATAGCCTTGCAAAGCTCTTCCAGATTTACAGCAGCTGCCGGATCGCCCTTCAGATTCTTGCCTGTGGTAGGATTCTGCTGATGACCAGTCATACCGGTAATGGAATTGTCAAGGATAATAACAGTTGAGTTTGAATTGTTGTAAGCAATATTTACCAGACCTGTCATACCGCTGTGCATAAAGGTGGAATCTCCGATAACAGCAACGCTCTTATGCTCAGACTCCTCGCCTCTTGCCTTATTGAAACCGTGAAGACCGGAAATAGATGCGCCCATGCAGATAGTTGTATCCATTGCATTGAGCGGAGCCGCAGCGCCAAGAGTATAACAGCCGATATCTCCTGAAACAGTAACTCCAAGCTTCTTAAGGCAATAGAACAGTCCACGGTGAGGACATCCTGCACACATTACCGGCGGACGAACTGGGATATTATCCTCCAGAACTGCAAAGTCCTTCTTCTCACCCAGCAGCTTTTCTGCGATTATAGCCTGATTTATTTCACCTATGTATCCGAAGATCTCCTTGCCCTTAACGTTGCTCACACCAATATTGCGGCAATGCTGTTCGATGATGCCGTCCAGCTCTTCAACAACTATAACTGTTTCAAATTTAGCAGCAAAGTCCTGTATCAGTTTAACAGGCATCGGATTTACCATTCCAAGCTTAAGTACAGATGCATTCTCGCCCAGTGCTTCCTTGACATACTGATAAGCTGCACCATTGGTGATAATGCCGAACTCAGCCTTATCAGAAAGCTCTACACGGTTGAGAGGTGAAGTTTCAGCATACTCAGTGAGCTTTTGGGTTCTCTCCTCCACCACAACGTGTCTGCCCTTTGCAAAAGCAGGCATCATAACAAATTTCTGAGGATTTTTTGTATACTCTTTAAGTCCGGGATCCTGGCGGTCACAAATCTCCACAATACTCTGTGAATGAGCCACACGGGTAGACATTCTTACGATAACAGGCGCATCGAACTGCTCTGAGATCTCGAAAGCCAGCTTGACAAATTCTTTGCATTCAGTTGAGTCAGAAGGCTCCAGCATCGGAACCTTTGCAGCGATAGCATGATGACGGCTGTCCTGCTCATTCTGAGATGAGTGCATACCCTGATCGTCTGCAACGGCAATTACCATGCCTGCATTTACTCCGGTATATCCGGCTGTATAAAGCGGATCAGCTGCAACATTCAGTCCAACGTGCTTCATTCCGCAGAATGATCTTGCACCGGCAATTGAAGCGCCGAGAGCGGTTTCCATAGCAACCTTCTCATTAGGTGCCCACTCCGCATAGATCTCATCATACTTTGCAGCCTCCTCTGTGATCTCGGTTGAAGGAGTTCCCGGATAACTTGAAACTATCCGGCAGCCTGCCTCAAAAAGACCTCTTGCAAAAGCTGCATTTCCTAACATAAGCTTTTTCATTTCACTACATTTCCTTTCGATTATTTTGCTCACGCTGTCACACGCAAGCTCCTTTACTTTTACAAAATATAATTACGCATTTGGATCATGCGTTCTCAGTTATATAATTGTTCCGCAGCCATTCTGCCACTCCGTCCCCGGTGTTCGGACCGATAACGATATCTGCTGCTTCCTTCACCTCCGGTCTTGCATTGCCTGCCGCTATTCGCAGGTCAGCAGCCTCAAACATACTAAGGTCGTTGAGATTGTCCCCGAAGCAAACGATTCTTTCAAAGCCATAAAGCTCTTTCAGCTGCCTTATGCCATTCGCCTTTGAAGCCTTGTCCGAGAATATCTCCAGGAACCACTTTCCGGAATAGGTGTCGATATAAAATGCACAGCCTACTCCTCTGATCTTATCAACAGCCTCCTGAACACATTTGAGCTGGTCATATTCACCGAGGGCATTGAAATAAACCGTCCGTTCATCAGATTCAGCAAGAATATCACTGCACTGGATATACGGTTTATTGAAGCGTTTTTTTCTCAGCTCTGCAAATTCACGCATAGCCTCGCTGCCGAAGCTGGTATAGAAAGCGATCAGCTCCTCGCCGCACATTTTGTACATAAAACATTTCAGACCATTTTTTCTGAAAGCAGCAACTATCTCTTCGGAAGCCGCCTCCGGTATATAATGATTTGAGATATACTTATTCCTGTTCAGATCATAAATGCTCACACCGTTCATCAGAATGCAGGGGACATTTATTTTAAGCGCAGACGTAATATCTCTGGCTGAGTGGATAGATCTGGCTGTGGCAAAGGTAAAGTTCATTCCTTGCTGTATCAGGCTGTTTATGATCTCCGCAGTTCTGGGAGTTACCGCCGCAGATCTATCCAGCAGCGTTCCGTCCAGATCAGACAAAAATAATGATTTTTTTATCTCTGTTCACCTCCGGATGAATACTTACTTTTTAATTATATCATATTTCATCAAAAAAGTGAAGATGTTATTTTAGCCAGCAGCAAGTTTTGTCGAATATAAACAAAAACCTGTCTAATTAATGTGTATATTGACTATAGACCAGAGCCTGGTATTACCCAACTTAAGATCAATAACCGGATTTCTTTAAAGAATGTTAAACGATCCTTAAACAGACAGCAATAATAATGGGTTGAAATAATAGAGACAATGTGCTATAATATTGGAGTAAAAATAATTTTCGGAGGAATAATATGAAATACGGACTTGTGCTTGAAGGCGGAGCAATGAGAGGAATGTTCACCGTCGGAGTTCTCGATGTCTTCATGGAAAACAACATCTGGCTTGACGGAGCAGTAGGAGTATCAGCCGGTGCAGCTTTCGGCTGTAATTACAAATCTAAGCAAAAGGGCAGAGCTATCCGCTATAATAAGCGATTCTGCAATGACAAACGCTTTTGCAGCTGGTCATCACTGATCAAGACCGGAGATATGTTTGGTGCAGAATTCTGCTATCATACTATACCTTCAAGCTTAGATGTGTTTGACGGCGAGGTGTACAAGAATAATCCTATGGAATTTTATGTTGTATGCACTGATGTCAACACCGGAAAGGCTGTTTATCATGTCTCCCGTTCAGCTGAATACAACGAGCTGGAATGGGTCAGAGCTTCTGCTTCAATGCCGCTGGCTTCACGCATCGTCCATGCCGGCGGAAGAGAACTGCTGGACGGCGGTGTGACCGATTCTATCCCACTGCGCTTTATGGAATACAGAGGCTATGAAAAAAATGTCCTCATTCTCACTCAGCCACGAGACTATGTAAAGCCGCACAGTAAAAGTGAAAAGCTCGTTTCGCTCTATTATAAAAAGTATCCCAATCTCGTGAAAGCCTACTGCTCACGCCCGGAAGTTTATAACCAGCAGCTGGAATATGTCCGCAAAGCTGAGGCTGATGGCAGAGCTTTTGTTATCGCTCCTGAAACTAAACTCCCTGTCGGTCATATCGAACACGACCCCAATGTTCTCGAAAAAGTCTATAACCTGGGAATTTCTGCCGGAGAAAAATATCTCGGCGAAGTAAGAAAATTTATCGGAAAATGATCACTCAACAAAAATATTGACTATCTCACTAAGACAAAAGCTTCAGGAAGGGGATATGGGGAAAATGGAACAGTATAATGTAACCGGTATGAGCTGTGCAGCTTGCAGCGCAAGAGTTGAGAAGGCTGTAAGCAGTGTTCCCGGCGTTTCCTCATGCTCAGTCAGCCTGCTGACAAATTCTATGGGCGTTGAGGGAAACGCAAAACCGGAAGATATTATCAGTGCCGTTGAAAATGCCGGCTACGGCGCTGCCTTGAAAGGTCAGGATAGATCTCCTGCCGCTTCTGCCTCCGAGCTTGAGGACAAGGAAACTCCAATACTCAAAAAGCGCCTTATCGCATCAGTTGGATTCCTGATTATTCTGATGTATATATCTATGGGGCATACCATGTTCGGTGCGCCTTTGCCAGGATTTTTTCAGGGGAATCATATCGCAATGGGACTGGCTCAGCTGCTCCTTGCCGGTATTGTTATGGTCATTAATCAAAAATTTTTCATAAGTGGTTTCCGTGGACTTGTGAACCGGGCACCAAATATGGACACCCTTGTGGCAATGGGTTCTATGACTTCATTCGTATGGAGCGTTTATGAGCTGTTCACGATGACTAAAGATCAGCTGAACGGTGATTCAGCTGCTGTTATGGATCATATGCACGGTCTTTACTTTGAATCAGCTGCCATGATCGTTACACTGATCACTGTAGGCAAAATGCTGGAGGCTCACTCCAAAGGCAAAACTACTAACGCTCTCCGCAGTCTCATGGAGCTTGCCCCCGAAACTGCCTGCGTTATCCGTGACGGCAAAGAGATCACTATCCCGGCTCAGCAGCTTAAAACCGGCGATATTTTCATTGTCCGCCCCGGTGAGAACATTCCGGCAGACGGTATCGTTATTGAAGGAAACAGCGCCGTTAATGAGGCTTCCCTTACCGGCGAAAGCATTCCTGCTGACAAGGCTGCCGGCGATGAGGTCTCAGCTGCAACTGTTAATCAGTCCGGTGTTATCCGGTGCCGGGCGCTGAGAGTCGGTGAGGAAACAGCCCTTTCAAAGATAATCAAAATGGTAAGCGATGCAGCTGCTACTAAAGCTCCTGCTGCAAAGCTGGCAGATAAAGTTTCCGGTATTTTTGTGCCGTCTGTAATATTGATTGCTGTCATAACTATTGTTATCTGGCTATTGGCTGGTCAGACCGTGGGATATGCTCTGGCAAGAGGTATTTCAGTGCTGGTAATAAGCTGTCCCTGCGCTCTTGGTCTTGCAACTCCCGTGGCAATAATGGTTGGAAGCGGTGTAGGCGCAAGAAACGGCATTCTCTTCAAAACCGCCGCATCTCTGGAAAATACTGGTAAAATTCAGATTGCTGCCCTCGACAAGACCGGTACCATTACTGCCGGCGAACCTTCCGCTGTGGATATCATCACGGCTGAGGGAGTTTCTGAAAATGAACTCCTGACTTTAGCCGGCTCCCTCGAAAGAAACAGCGAACATCCGCTGGCTAAGGCTGTAATGAAGCTTGTCAATGAAAAAAATATCCAAACTGTTGATGCTGCTGATTTCACTGCGCTGCCAGGAAACGGACTGCGTGCTGTCATAAACGGCATGACCGTCAGAGGCGGAAATCTCAGCTATATCTCAGAGATCTGCACTGTTGACGATGCTATGAAAAAACAAGCCCTCGATGTTTCAGCAAAAGGCAGAACTCCCCTGTTTTTCGCCTGCGATAATAAACTTCTCGGACTTATTTCCGCTGCCGATAAAATCAAAGAGGACAGCGCTGAGGCTGTCAGCGATCTGAAAAATATGGGCATAAAAGTTGTAATGCTCACCGGCGATAATGAAAATACTGCCAACACTGTTGGCGGTCAGGCTGGTGTGGATAAGGTCATTGCCGGCGTACTTCCCGACGGAAAAGAACAGGTCATCCGCACACTTAGCTCTCAGGGAAAAACCGCTATGGTCGGCGATGGAATCAACGATGCTCCTGCCCTCACAAGAGCTGACACCGGAATCGCTATCGGTGCCGGCACTGATGTAGCCATAGATGCAGCTGATATCGTTCTCATGAAGAGCAGCTTAAGTGATGTGGCAGCTGCGGTTCGTCTGAGCCGTGCTACACTTCGCAATATCAAGCAGAATCTGTTCTGGGCATTTTTCTATAATGTTATCGGCATACCGCTGGCTGCCGGTGCATATATACATTTATTCGGCTGGGAGCTGAATCCAATGTTCGGAGCAGCTGCAATGAGCCTTTCAAGCTTCTTTGTGGTAACAAATGCACTGAGGCTCAATTTCGTTGATATTCACGACAGAAAGCATGACAAGCCGGCTAAAAATGCTGTTAAGGCCATCAGCCTTCCCGGTGATTCTCAGGGCAGAAAAATGACCGTTAAGATCAAGGGTATGATGTGCGGACACTGCGAAAACCGTGTAAAAGCTGCCCTTGAAAAGCTTTCTCAGATAGATCAGGCTGATGTTAACTGGCAGGCTGGAACCGCTGTTATCACCCTAAACAGCGATATTTCCAGCAAGGAATTGAAGAAAGCAATTGAAGATGAAGACTATAAGTTTGTCTCTGTCAACTAAAATTTCAAAAATAGGTTGACAAATTAGTTTTTCCATGATATAATAGTTACATGAAGCTGAAATCAGAAAATATTTCTCTTTCTCCGATTCAGCGAAGTCTGTTTAGCATTCTGCTGACAGCCGTATTTTCGGTCAGTTTTACGTCCAGATGACATTTTTACGAAGCAGCAATACTTTATGTATTATAGGAGGACGAAAACGACGAAAATACGTCTCTTTACCAATGCTAAACAGACTTCGGCATCTATTCTCTAAAAGGAGTATACTATTATGGCTCAGGAAGCTGCTGTAAAGCAAAACAAAAAAATTTTCACCACAAAAGAAATGGTATTGACCGCAATGATGTCCGCTCTTATGGCGGTATGCTCATGGATAGAAATTCCCGGTACCGTTCCTTTCACCCTCCAGACCTTTGCTGTATTTTTCGCTTTGATGCTGCTTGGCGGCAAAAACGGATTCTTCGCAACATTGGTCTATATCCTTCTCGGTGCAGTCGGACTGCCTGTATTCTCAGGCTTCAGCGGCGGCATTTCTGCGCTGACTTCGTATTCAGGCGGATATATTGTAGGATTCCTGTTCATGGCTGGCGCTTTTTGGGCTGCTGAATTTCTTCCCTGGAAAAACATTTTCATCAGGGTCGCAGCTCTTATCATTGGACTCGCCCTTTGCTATGCCTTTGGTACAGCCTGGTTCATGCACGTTACCCAGTCTGGTATAAAGTATTCTCTTTCAGCCTGTGTCGTGCCTTTTATTCCCTTTGACCTGGCTAAAATGGCTCTGGCTGTTGTTCTCGCTGAGAGGATAAAAAAACATATAACCCTTTAATTAATCTCACATTAAATTATAAATCGCAGGACATTGGCTGTTCTGCGATTTATTCTTGCTACATAAAATTCAGGAGGTTTGCTTTGTTGTATAAATTTAAACTTCGTCCCCATCACGGTCTGTGCATCGGATTCTTTCAGGGAAAAGGCTACAGTCCTGCTTTCGTTGATAATATGAAGAATATCATCAGTGATCTTAACAGCTCAGACCCCATGATCATGCTTACTCTCACCGGTGATTCTGTATGCTCCTGCTGTCCGCAAATGTCTGACGGCAGCTGCGATAAAAACGGAAAGGCTCTTTCGTATGATAAAAAAGTGCTGGAGATATGCGGTTTGTCAGACGGTCAGATAATGAACTGGAACAGCTTCCGCTGTATCGTTTCTGAGAATATCCTCATTCCAGGAAGGCTGTGTCAGGTCTGCGGTGACTGCCGCTGGAGCTATATATGCAGCAATTAATTCATTTAATATAATTAACTCCAAAAGCACTTAACTTTTGGAGTTAATTTATTTCCCCGGCTTTAAGCTGTGAACGGAGCTTCCTTTTCACGAATAAAATATCCCTGCTCAGCATTGCACACAGGACAGGTTCCAGGCGGTTCACTGGCTGTGTGGATATGACCGCAGTTGAGACATATCCATACCTCCTCTGTACTGTCTGAACGGAAAAGCTTATCACTTCTCATAAGCTCACTGTAATATAAAAAACGTTCACGGTGACTGCTCTCAATCTTCGATATCATTTCAAATTTTGAAGCTGCTTCGCTGAATCCCTCTTCTCTGGCAATACGGGCAAATTCCGGATACAGTATCTCCGCTTCATTCTGCTCGTCCCTGGCTGCTGAATCAAGAAGCTGCTGAAGATCATAAAAAACATCAGCCGGATAGTCGGCAGTTATATTTACCTGAGTCCCGGCAGCTTCCTTCAACAGCTTGAAATAAACCATTGCATGGCGTTCCTCCTGTTCAGCTGTAAACCTGAACATTCTCTCTATGCCTACCATTTTTTCCTGCTGTGCAATTAGCGCTGCCTGGTAGTAGCGCTGTCTGGACTGACATTCTCCGGCAAAGGCTTTCATCAGGTTTGAACGAGTCTGGCTTTCCATAAAATCTGTTTGCATAATCATTCCTCCTTCGGGATTAGTATGTTACTTTTTAAGCATAATATTCACAGCAGGCAGAGCAATAAGCTGACTATAAAATAAAATTGACTTTTTATATTGCTGCGGTGTATTATTAGTGAAGGGAGGAGAGAAAATGATAAACAGTGAGCTCACCGCTGACAACGTAAAAAACGCTGTCGAAACCTACGGCAATATGATCTACCGGCTTTGCCTGATAATGCTGAAAAATACCGCCGATGCTGAGGACGTTTCTCAGGAAACATTTCTGACCTATATGCAGAAATTTCCGGGCGGTCCGCCTGAACGAGAAAAAGCCTGGCTGATGACCGTCGCCGTAAACAAATGCAGGAACCTGCTGAGATATAACAAAAGACACCGGACTGACCCGGAAGAGCTCCTCAGCTGTTTCGTAATGCCGGAACAGGATAAAAATATTCTCCTGGCTCTGGAAATGCTTCCTGATAAATTCCGGCTGGCAATGACCCTTCATTACATTGAAGGCTATAAAGTCGATGAAATAGCTGATATGCTTGATCTCTCAGCCTCCGCAGTTAAAATGCGTCTTTCCAAGGGCATAAAACTGCTGGAGGAAAAATACAGAAAGGAGTTTATGTAGTATGGATATAAATGATCTGAAAAACGCTGCGGAAAATATCCGTATGCCTGAACAGCTAAAAGACCATATTCTCAGCAAGTGCAGGGATATGGAGCATATGCCGGATATTCAGGAAATAAGCCAGACCTTCAAAGTTGAACCTGCTGTCAGACGACCATTTCTGCGGATCGCTGCCGGAATAGCTGCCTGCGGCTTGCTGGTGGGCGGAGCGGTTTATACCCGTGGTCTGATCGACCGATCAATGACTGATCCTGATTCTGGTACTGAGGATACCTCGATCTTTAAACATGAAGAAACTCCCTGGTTTAATTTTGACGATCAGGAATATCTCTTCAGTGAAAGCTTTTCAAATATGCAGGCACCAATAATGCTCTCTCAGGAGAAAAGAAAACAGCTTGGAGAATTCGTCCGCTCCCAGCAGCTGGAATTCGTCGGCTGTGCGAACGATGAGGGCAATGCTGATGTAGACTTTAACCGTGTGGGAAAAAACTGCTCAGGCTATGACGACTATTACTTCGTGTTTAATTCATATGGTGACAATCAAAGCCGGACTATAGAGATCGAGCCATACGGATACCTGATCTACACTTACCACTATCCCGAAATGGTTGACCCTGAAATGATAACTGCCTATTATGCCATTGATTCTGCTGCCTTTGGTAATGCGATAAGGGATATCGTCTACGGCGGAAGAAATGAAGCTGTCACCCCCTTCGGCGACCTCAGCGACTATAACTATACCGCCGATTTTATGGGTGAACCACTGGAGCTTAACTCACCGCAGCGTGACAGTATGAATGAGCTGCTGAACAGTCTGGAATATGAACCGGAAACAAGAAGCAGTGACAATGTCATGAATACTATTCTGAACGAGGACGGCATCACCAACAGCTTCACCTGGTCAATGGAAAACGGAAATTATCAATTCCAGCTGGATTTCTTCACCGGCGGTTATGCCAGATATATCGTGTCCTTTCCGGAAAATGACAGTAATGCGGTCACTTACAGTGAAAATTATTACAAGGTGGACTACACAGCCTTCCGAGACGGATTCAGCCAAATCATGGGAGAAAGCTCCGAGCCAACAACAACACCGGTCAGCGATGATGTATTAAACACTCTTCTCATGAATAAGTTCGGCGATGAGCTGACTGAGCTTTATACAGATGAGCAGTGCAATGAGGTAAGGGACTTTATCTCCTCGATCATTGACGAAAAAGAACCTTTCACTGACCCTGACCCTTCTCAGCCCAGCTACTGGATGAACGTTCCGGAAAGCAACGGTATTTACGGCAGGATAGAGCTGAGAGACTACAGCCTGACCTGTTCTCTTTCCAAAGCTGTTACCACTGTTGACGAAGCCGGAAATAAGAATATCTCCATTGAGAGTTCAAATGCGCTGTATACCTGCAAGATGACACTGTCTGAAATGCTTGAAAATATCGACAGAATAACCGGAAACGGCTGCTCAGAAATTGACTTTGTCCGTTTAAATAATTCACCTTTAATGAATATGAGCAGCGGTGAGGCTTATTTTGACGGTTATAAATTCCAGCAGCCTATCAGTCTTGATAATGACAAAAAAAGCTCTCTTTCAACCTATTTCAGTAATATGACCTGGGAAACGCTGAACGTTAGCGATATAATTGAAATTGATTTCGAGGACAAAAGCCTTTCACCTGATAAGCATCTGGGATTCGGTTGGTACGATGTGAGCTATAATGAAAACGGTACCGTCTATGCTCTGCGGTTTTATGATACCGGCTATGCTGAATTTTATGTTACTGTCGGAGATGAGGCTCAGTCTCTGGGATATTTCCGTGCAGACCCGGTGACAGCTGATACGATGCTGAGAAGACTGATAGAAGTCTCAGTGAGCTATCCGCCTTTCCATACGCTGTATAAATCCGGAGCTTCCTGCAACGGTGAACAGCTGTCGGGTGATAAACTAAGAGCTGTGTCAAATGTATTCTTCGGACTTGACTTCAGTGCATATAATCTTGCTGCTTATACTCGGCAGTATGCTGATGAATATGGTGATATCACATATTGGCTTGATAATGGAACGTGGCTCATATATGTTTATGCAGATAATACCGTTGAATGGACTGAAAACGGAACGGAATACTACAGACTTTCTCTGAATCCCGGCGGTGACAAGCTGGATATAAATAAAGAACTTGATGCGATACTTGGTGATCATTAATTTGTCCGCTTAATACTTGATAGTTTACAAATGGAAACATATGAAAAAAAGCTTGACAGGAGGGATAGAATGGTGTATAATATGTGAGAAAGTGAAGGTGAGATTTCCTTATGGACGGTGCCCCTGACGGCAGTCGAAGTTGTATAAAAAAGAATAAGAACTAAAGGCATGGCTCTTTTGAAATTGCAAAAGAGTTATGCCTTTTCGTGGTTGTAGAATGATGGAGGATGAAATATGATAGAGCAGTTATTACTGCAAATTGTTTTGTTAGCGGTATGCGCTTTTATTACCGCCGCTGAGACCGCAATGACCGCTGTAAGTGATTCTAAACTGGAAAAATTGGCGGCAAGCGGCAGTTCAAGAGCCTTAAGATTAAAAAAACTTCTTGAAAGTCCATTGACTTTCACTCAGTCAATGCACACCGTTAAGGTGCTTATGATGGTCGCCGGTGCAGCCTTTGCAGCAAAGGATTTTTCAGGGCCGCTTTCAGCTTTTATGCAGAAAGAAAAATTATCTGCCAGTGTAAGTAATATACTCGCTGTGGTGATCATAATTCTGGCTGAATCTTTCCTGATGCTGGTACTGGGTGAGATCGTTCCGAAGCGGAGAGCTGGACGTGATCCAGAAAAGCCTGCTCTTCGCTACATCAGACTGATAAGTATAATAAAGCTCATTTTTACACCGTTTTCAGCGTTAATAAAACTCACTGCCTCCGGTATCCTCCTGCTAATGGGTATCGACCCCAAAAAAGAAGAGGCTGCCGTAACTGAAGAGGAAATACTTATGATGTCCGATGCAGGAGCCGAAAATGGTACTATTGATGAAGATGAAAACCGTATAATTAAAAATGTCTTTGCTTTCGACGATATGACCGCTGAACAGCTCTGTACCCACCGCACTGATGTGTCTGTGCTCTGGCTAAGTGACAGCGTGGAGGTATGGGAGGAAACTATCCACCGTACCCGTCACTCGGTTTTCCCGATATGCGGCGATAATGTTGACAACGTTGTGGGTGTTCTGAATGCAAAGGATTATTTCAGACTGGACGATAAAAGCTATGAAAATATCATGGAAAACGCCGTGAAAGAGCCTTACTTCGTCCATGAGAATATGAAGGCTGACAGACTGTTCGCTCAGATGAAAAAGAACGGCTCAGACCATTTCGCTGTTGTAGTTGATGAATACGGCGGAATGACCGGAATCATAACCGTTACTGATCTGGTTGAACAGCTTGTTGGTGAATTTGATGACGATGAACTGGACGAACCAGAAGTAACTTTTGAAAAAACCGGTGAGGATACCTGGAGAGTCCCCGGTCAGACTCCTCTCAACCAGGTTTGTGAGGAGCTTGAAATATCCCTTCCTGCCGATAAATTCGACACCTTCGGCGGCTATGTCATCGGTCAGCTGGGTGAGATACCAAAAGACGGTGCTAAAACTGCCCTTGAAAGTGACGGACTGAAAATTGAGATACTGGAAATCCTCCACCACCGTGCTGAGCTTTGCCGTGTCACTAAGCTGAAAGCTGAAACTGAACCCGGAAGTGAAGTGTAAAAATAATTCTTTTTCGCCTCCCAATAAGTTTAACATCAATTGCCCGGCGAAAAAAAATTCTCTCTTTATCAGAATGCGTCAGCCTTTAAAATATAAACAAAAGCCATAGTGTCTCTTCTATGTTCAGAAACACTATGGCTCATTTTTTATACATCAAAGGGTGCTGGCAGATATTATCCTCATTGACTTTATCTGATAACCGGAGTTTGTCTCAACTATACCGTACTCCACAGTTTTTGCAACTGAGCTGTCTATCCATGAGGGCACTTCGTTGATATAATCAACAGTAACAATATAGTCAGTGCCATTCTTGGAAACAGACTTTACGTCCGGCTGATAGGTAAAGGTTATGGGCTTTACAGGAACGTTATAAGCCTTTGTCTCTGAGTTGTAATAGAAATGTGCAGTACCGGCAGGACCAGTAGTTGTATGGTTGAATTCAGGCAGATCGTCACCGAACAGCTTAACAGCATACTTTTCAACAACTGTGTCCGGAATAGTAACTGTGTCAAAGGTTATCTCAAGATTTTCACGTCTTATGGCATCGCTGTCCATAACGATCGACCAGATAGCTGCGGTTATGATCTGATCAGAGGGCAGCTCAGACGGCGACTCAAAGGATTCTATATCCATAATTACCGCTGGGTATACAACTTCTGTGAAGCCGTCCTTTTTGGTATCACCAGAAGAAAATCTGTTAAAGTAGTCGATCCCCCTGAAAATAACAGTAATAAGACCAATGCAGGCAAGTATTGAGAAAACAACACCCAGCAGTGTCAGCAGAACCTTTTTGACAGCACCGGCTTTTCTTGGCTGATCGTCAGAAGCCTCAGCTTTTTCACTGCGCTCACTCATGATCTCTTCCGGCTCTTCATCAAGAATATTTTCAAGTGCCTTTATTACACCGCCTTTTTTTCTGGCAGGAGTTTCAGCTTCTTCTTCAGCAGATTCATCTTCCTCTGATTCGGGGGCAGCATCGGAATTATCCTCATTTTCTTCACTGACCGCAGGCTCTTCATTTTCATGATCAGAAGATTCATCATCACTGCCGGAGTTTTCTATATCTGAAATAGCCTTTTCCGCATCACTCTGGAGGCTTTCGATAAGCTTCTGAGCAGGGTCTTCATCATCAGCATTATTATTGTCATCGGGCTCTTCATTTTCCTTTGAGATCTCCAGAGCCTTGCTGAGCAGCGCATCTATATCATCGCTTTCATCCTCAGCAGTAGCATCAGCAGGATTTTCTGCAAACCCAAATATATCCTCCTGAACCTCTTCAACAGGCTCTTCTGAAACAGATATTATCTCTTCTTCGATCTTCAATACAGGTGAGATCTCTGTATCATCAGAATCTGACTCTGAAATTGCCGGCTCATCTGATATTTCAGACGCTTCCGGAATTTCAGGCGCAAACGATGAATTCTCATCGGCAGACTCTGTTTCAGGAGTTGCTGCTGGTTTATTCCTGTCCTTTTTACGAGATTTTTTCTTTGACTTTTTCTTAGCAGCTTTAGCTTCTTCCTCAGCCTTTTTCTTAGCAGCTTCTGCGGCGGCTTTGGCTTCTTCCTCAGCCTTTTTCTTAACAGCTTCTGCGGCGGCTTTGGCTTCTTCCTCAGCCTTTTTCTTTGCAGCTTCTGCGGCGGCTTTAGCTTCTTCCTCAGCCTTCTTCTTAGCAGCTTCTGCGGCGGCTTTGGCTTCTTCCTCAGCCTTTTTCTTTGCAGCTTCTGCAGCGGCTTTAGCTTCTTCCTCTGCCTTTTTCTTAGCAGCTTCTGCGGCGGCTTTGGCTTCTTCCTCTGCCTTTTTCTTCTTTTCTATTATCTTCTGAATATGCAGATCACCGCTGAATTCCTGAGATACAGCATCAGCCAGTTCATTGGCAGAGACATCTGTCTTTTTCTTTTCACTGGTCAGAGAATTGAGCAGATCCTCAACTGACATATCATCTATCTTGCTTCTGGATGCAGATTTTTTTGCCGGTGCGGCAGGCTTTTTGTCAGGCTGGTCATCTCCCATAAGGTTGTTGAGAATATCATCTATATCCTGTCTGGTTGCCATAACGATCTCCTTTTGAAAAAAATTTTCTCAGAGCCTCCGGATATTACCGGACGGTCTGTTATCTGATCTGTCCGTTTCCGTCGATAAGATATTTCACAGTAGTAAGCTCTGTGAGACCCATAGGACCTCTTGCATGAAGCTTCTGGGTAGAAATACCGATCTCAGCGCCGAATCCAAATTCACCGCCGTCAGTAAAACGAGTAGAAGCATTAACATAAACAGCAGCAGCATCGACCTCTTTGCGGAAACGCTCTGCATTTTCCAGAGACTTAGTGACGATACATTCAGAGTGCTTTGTGCTGAATTTTCTTATATGAGCAATTGCCTCGTCAATGCTTTCAACCACCTTGACTGCAATTATATAATCATTGAATTCCTTTGCATACTCAACATCAGTAGCTTTTTCAATATCATTTCCGAGAATTGCGATAGTCCTGTCACAGCCATATATCTTCACATCATGAGACTTGAAGCGTTCAGCTATCGCCGGCAGGAATTCATCTGCAATATCCTTATGTACCAGCAGGCTCTCGATAGCATTGCAAACTGAGGGGCGCTGGGTCTTGGCATTATCTGTGATATCAACAGCCATAGCTATATCAGCAGAAGAATCAACATAAACGTGACAATTTCCCGCTCCGGTCTCGATAACAGGAACAGTAGCAGTCTGAACAACAGCCTGAATAAGTCTTGCGCTTCCTCTTGGAATAAGCAGATCAAGATAACCGTTAAGCTTCATAAGCTCATTAGTTGTTTCACGGTCAGTTTTATCAACTACCTGTATAATATCAGCAGGCAGGCCGGCAGTTTCAACAGCCTCACGCATTATTTTACCCAGGCATACATTTGAATTTATAGCTTCTTTGCCGCCCTTAAGGATAACAACATTGCCGGCTTTTAGACACAGCGCCGCAGCATCAACAGTAACATTTGGTCTCGATTCAAAAATAATGCCAATAACACCGAGAGGCACACGGGTGCGTGTAATACGCAGGCCATTCGGACGAGTCCAGCCGTCGATTATCTGACCGATCGGGTCAGTCATAGCTATCAGCTCATCAACACCCTTTGCCATGTCAGCGATACGTTTTTCATCAAGTTTAAGCCTGTCCTTCATTGCGGCGGACATACCATTTTCGTCAGCAGCCCTGAGGTCTTTTTCATTCTCTGTTATAATCAGCCGGGCATTATCCTTCAATGCCTTTGAGACAGCAGCCAGAGCGTTATTTTTCTGCATTGTTGACGCAGCAGCAATAGCAGCTTCTGCGGCTTTGGCTCTTATTCCCAGTTCCAGTGTATAGCTCATAAATATCACCTCATTGTGTATTTGACTTATTAGCCATAAATATTGTGCCTATATCCTTATCCTCAAAAAGATCGTACAGCTTTTCGGGATCACGTCCGTTCATGATGACCATATCAATACCGGCATTTGCAGCTATTTTAGCTGCGTTTATCTTAGTGGACATACCGCCGGTGCCGAGATTTGAACCAGCACCTCCGGCAGCCATTTCTATTTCCGGTGTAATTTTTTCAACCACGCTGATCGGCTTTGCATTCGGGTCAGTCCGTGGATCTTTATCATAGAGAGCGTCAATATCTGAAAGGATCAGCAGCAGGTCTGCACCTGAAAGGTCAGCCACCAATGCTGAAAGAGAATCGTTCTCGCCTATTTCCAGCTCCAGCTCATCAATAGCGATAGTATCATTTTCATTTACAATCGGTATAACACCCATGCCCACCAGAGTTTCAATGGTATTCTTGAAGTTCATACAATGGCTGGGGTTATTGATGATAGTTTTGGTGAGGAGTATCTGGGCAACAGTTACGCTGTATTTGCTGAACATATCGTCATAAACGTGCATAAGCTCACACTGACCGATAGCAGCAACAGCCTGTTTCAGTTTAGTTTCCTTTGGACGCTCATTGAGACCCAGCTTTCCTGCGCCGAGACCTACAGAGCCGGAAGATACCATTATTATCTCCTTGCCGGAATTGTGAAGGTCAGAAATGACCCTGACCAGATTAGTCATGCGGCGGATATTGAGCTTGCCTGTCTTATGGGCAAGAGTGGAAGTTCCCAGTTTTATAACTATTCTTTTTTTATCAGATATATTACGCATATCCTTCTCCTACTATTTTTTATGCATAATTTATTATTAACGAACACTTATCAGCTTCCGGATCCCGGACTGTCTTTTATTCAGAGACTTCAAGTCCGTGGGAGCGCAGAATTTCAAGGTTCATATTCTTAACTTTTT
The DNA here is from genome assembly GCA_946537565.1 of uncultured Ruminococcus sp. Lineage (GTDB taxonomy): Bacteria > Bacillota > Clostridia > Oscillospirales > Ruminococcaceae > Ruminococcus. Next base: position 18,127 of record CAMNFW010000006.1, read on the forward strand.
CAGCTTCGGCAAGTGCCCTTTCAAGCAGCTCCGGGGTATTCAGGATCTTATCCCTTGCCTCATCAGACTTAGGACTGTTTAGCTCACGGTCATTATAGACAATGGAGAATAGGCCTTCGCTGGAATTGAAGCTGTCATTGGTCAGATATTCATCAAGATCAGCGAGATAGCAGCGGAATCTTTTCTTAAGATATCTTATACAAGCTTCCGGAGTGACAAGCCGGTCAAGGGCCGGAATCATAATTCTCTCACAGACGCTGAATGCCGTCTCCATATCTTTTACGGTCAGCTCACTGTCCTCGGCATTTATCCTGTAATCGACTATACAGCGGCGGAAAGCATGCTCAAAGCTTCTCTGGAATTTCATGTAACTTTCGGCGGTATGTCCCCATTTTGCGGCGTAATGACCGATGACAGACAGCATGAAATACTCTATAGGCTCATAGCTTTTTCCACGTTCTTCACTGTAGTCATCGCAAAAATATTGCAGATCAGTATCCAGTAAACCGTGAGCATTCATAAAAAAGTCCTCGTCAATTCCCAGCTTCCGGCGGTAAAGTGAAAAGACACCGCCCACAGGAAGTATCGACTTGTGACCTCTTACGCCGGAACTCATTTTCTGATAGGTTATCAGGTGGAGGATATCGCCGTGAACAAGGCGTGCAAAAACCGGACGCTTTGTCTTTTTCAGGCGGATAAATCCATGAGGCGCAAGTCCATCGCCGTAAACTTTGACAAAAGCCGAATTGACGGTAATTTTCTTTTTAACGGGAGCATCAGCTCTGCGGAAATAGAGCCGGGTGATATTTTCCTTGTCCTTGTCAAACTCAGGGTCAAAAAGCACGGCTTCTCTGTCCATGCGGATAAGCGGAGCCAGGTCAGAAAGCGCTTCTTCCACGAAAACAGTGTCTGCCCTTAGCTTTTCACTGAACTGTTCACGGCTTACGCCTTCTGCAAAAAACTGCTCCCACAAAGACCAGTCCGGCTCTTTCAGGCTATCCTCCGGCTCCGGTCTGCCAAGAAAGATCGTATCAGCGATGTTTCCGTCGCTGCCGAAAAGCTGCATAACGACAAAATCACTGTCAGCGCAGATGATGTTCACGCTGTGGGTATTCATTATCTTAGCCAGCCATTCAGTATCCTCAACAGCATTGCCTTCACCACTGCCGTAGGATTCGGACCAGACCGTGATCCAGGGACAGTTTTCAGATGTAAGAAGAGTGTAATCCTTCTGGCTGTAATCAGCCTCGCAGGTCACATAGCCTGCTTTTTTCATATATTCGCAGAACCTTTCGATGCCCTCCGGACAGTACAGCTGAGAAACAGTATAAAATCTACCCATTTTAACTAACTCTCCTAATTAAATAATTCAAGCTCAGCTTACTACATTTACAGGCGTGCCATTCTGCCATGCCCGTATATTGCTGCACACAATGTCAACAAGACGGCTTCTTGTCTCATAGGCAGCCCAGGCGGTATGGGGAGTTATAACACAGTTTTTAGCGGTTTTAAGAGGTGTGTCCGGCGACATAGGCTCATTGACAAGCACATCAAGATATGCTGCTGCTATTCTGTCACTGTTAAGAGCATCTGCAAGATCTTTTTCGCAGACAACTCCGCCCCGTGAAGTGTTTATCAGTACAGCTTCTTTCTTCATAAGGTCAAGAAGATCTTTATTGATCATGCCCTGAGTCTTATCAGTCAGAGGGCAATGGAATGTAATAATATCAGCTCTTGCAGCAGCCTCTTCAAGTGAAACTGTCTCATATGGACAAAACTCAGGCTTTGTGCGTGTGGAGATAATAACATACATACCGAAAGCCTCTGCGATCTCCGCAACTCTTCTGCCAATAGAACCATAGCCGACAATAGACAAGGTCTTTCCGGCAAGCTCATCAATTGGTATCGGAAAATATGAAAATGAGGGGAAACGCTCCCATTCTCCGGCTTTTACAGCAATATCATAATCTCTTATCCTGCTGTATCTGTCAAGGATATAAGCAAAAACCTGCTGAGCCACAGCATTGGTTGAATACTGTCCTGCATTGCATACGGTTATGCCCTTTTCTCTTGCACAGTCAATATCTACGTTATTATAGCCAGTTGCAAACAAACCTATGTATTTAATTGACGGGCAGGCTTCCATGACCTCTCTTGTGATCATTACCTTATTGCACAGAACAATATCAGCATCACCAATATTTCCGGCAGTTTCCTCCGGTGAGGTCATTGGTATTATCTTTACCTCTCCCAGTTCTTCCAGCCGTGACACCGGGATATCACCGCTTATATTGACGGTATACCAATCAAGAACAGCTATTTTCATTCCTGATCATCCTCATTTGCCTGTTCTGCTGTATTATTCTCAGCAGGAGCAGCCTCCGGCTTTTCCTCTTTAGCAGGCTCTGCATTATCCTCAGCCTTTTCAGCTTCCGGCTCCGGCTTTTTCTTGAAGATAAAAGATGTTATAAGTGCAGCCAGAAGCAGCACCAGCTCAGCAGCTCCAACTGCATAGAAAAGAGTACGGTTTTCTGAAAGCTGCAATATCAGCGAAACCGGTATTGCTATAGCAAGTATCATCTGATAAGGAAGCTTTTCCCTTGAAAATCTATAAAGGAAAAAAAGCGTGCCGATTATAACAAAGGCAAGATGCATTCCCAGCGGAAAGGGAAATACTCCCGGCTCTTCAACATCAGCGGTCTGGGTAAGTACAACGATCATATCTGACAAATTCATATTTTCTCCATATCAGCATCTGAAAAGCTTTTCTCAGCGTATAGTCATATCATTTATCTTAAGCTTTTGTACAGATACTGCGTCGCACTTAAACGGCGTGCAGACAAGCCGTGATCCGCAGTATTAATAGTAAAACATTTACTGAAAACTGCTCATACACATTATTATATCATAGCTGACCGTAAATTTCAACCAGTTTTACAAAAAAAACACATTTTACCGGCATTCCTGTTTTAAAAATATTATACACATTAAGCGATATTTTGTGCATTTTAGGCAATTGAGCGTCATTGCCAAAGTTATATTCATAAACTGAAATAGGTATTCTTTATGGAGCTGGCTGCAATTCTTTCAACGTCATGATCCCTGCATCAATGATATCTCAGACTATCCAGAGACTTCTCCGTCCATTTTTAAAGTATAAGCAATAACGGCTTACGGCTCAAAACTCAAAATCTGCGTAATCCTCAGCAATGAACCGGTGATAGGT